>JAJYDP010000367.1 GCA_021777365.1 Chloroflexota bacterium
CAGAAGCGCGAGGAGCTGGTCAGCCGGGCCAAGATGGCGCAGGCGCAGCTGCAGGTCCAGCAGACGCTCCGCGACGCCTCGGTCATGGACCCCACGAGCGAGCTCAATCGCTTCGAGGAGCGGATCCGGCGCCAGGAGGCCGTGGCGCGCGGCCGCGCCGAGGTGGCCGCGTCGTCGCTGGAGGAGCAGTTCGCCGCGCTCGACAGCGACTCGGACGAGCTGGAGGTCGAGGCCCGACTCAAGGCGCTGAAGGGCGGCTGACCCGCGGCCCGGACCCTACCGGATCGAGTTGGCCGTCACCAGCAGCAGGGCGATGCCCCCGGCCAATGCCAGGATCGCGAACAGGGTCGAATAGGCGTCGAGATGGGCGCGCATGTACATCACCTCTTGGCGGGTTGGGTGGTTGGACGCGGGGACGTGACCGTTGGAGCGCCCTCGGCTGGGTGCGCCGTCTGGCCGCCCGCTGCGTGGGTTCGGGGCGATGCCGTCCGTCGGGGCCAGCGGTCCTGCACCCGGGCCATCTGCCTCGCGAGCACCGCCAGGGCCACGGCGGCGACCGCGAGCCACGCCACGTCCCCATGGCCGGGTTCGAAGAAGCCGGCCAGGCCCTCGCCCAGCCCGTAGATACCGGCGGCCGCCGCGACCACGAACAGCGCCATCTCGTGGAGACCGTTCCGGTTGCTCATTCGGGTGTCGTCTCTCCGTGCCGGGCGCCGACGGGGTAGCGGTACATGAGCCGATACAGGCGCAGGTGTCGCGGGAGGTCCCGCACCCCTGGGAGGAGCGGCACCGCCAGCACGAATACGAGGGCGAAGGCCAGGTTCCACAGCGTGAAGCCCAGGCCGCTCGAACCCCCCGGCAGGATCACGTGGATGATCGCCGGGATCAGGAGGTACCAGGGACCAACCGCGAAGCCGCGTTCCTTGACCATCCCCCACTGGTCGTCGGTGAGACCCTGCGAGATCGCTGTGTTGAGCATCTGCGGCTCGTCGTAGAGCCAGATGGTGGCGAGGTGGAGGGAGTGGCCGGGCGCGAGTCCGGTCAGGTACATCTCGAGGTAGCCCCCCTGCGCCAGGTGGAGCGAGGCCTGCACCAGCGCCGGCACCGGGCCGAAGTCGCCGGACAGCGTCCCGAGTCGTCGGTAGTCGGGGCTGGCCGTGGTCGCCATGCCGCCCATGGCGCCTGAGCCTTGCGGCGTGATCGTCATGAGAGCCTGCTCGTAGGCGTTCGCCCACGCCCGCTGCTGCTGCGCGCCGGTCTGCTCGTAGCCAGCGAGGGCCGTTGCGACCGGAACGCCCAGCAGCGGCGAGAACGCGCGCAGGGGGCCCAGCACGAAGAGCTGGTCGGGCGCCTGCCCGACCTCGCCGGTGTTGCCCCACGACGACGCGCTCCCGTCGAGCTCCTGCGTGAAGGCCAGTACCGCGCCGCCGGGATCGCCGGTGGCGACGGTGGCGATCGTGTCCCGCGGCCAGTCGGGGGAGCCGACGAAGAGCGCCAAGGCCACGATGGCGCCGAGAACCGCCAGCGCGACCAGCGGGTACTTCCAGAACGCGTGCCGTACGGCGTGCGCAGGCGGCGCATCCCGCATGGTGGGGGCCTCCTCGCTCTCAGGGTTCATCGGTTCGGCGTCTCCTCTTGCCAGGCTCGCCAGTCTGGTCCCGGTGCTCGTCGCACGCGCTCACAGCGGTCGCGCGATGCCCTGCAGGCGCACCAACGTCAGGTGGGCCAGGATCAGCCCGATCATGAGCACCGGGATGACCGCCACATGGATGGTCAGGTCGGTGGTGAAGTCGCCCGGCTTGAACAGGTTGAAGAAGAACGGCTGCACGAACAGCATGTTGTCCGAGTGCATCGACACGAACTGGGACTCCCAGTCGCCGCGGGCGAGGAGGCCGAAGAGGTTCTCGCCCAGGGCGAGGAGCAGCGTCACGCCCCCGATCGCCCAGTTGATCCAGCGGCGTCCCCGGTACGACCCCGTGGCCCAGACCCGGATCAGGTGCAACACGATGAAGAAGAAGAAGGCCTGCGCGGACCAGTAGTGGGTCGCCTTGAGGAACTGGCCGACCGGGTTGGTCAACCACCAGAAGGGGCCCAGCCAGGCAAGGAGGACCCCACTGATCGTGAGATAGACGAACATCAGGAAGGTGATCCCCCCCATGCAGTACCAGTACGACTCGGCGTAGTAGGGGGCCGCCTTCTTGAACAGACCGCTGTACGGACCCGCGTAGGCGAACGACTCCAGCGTCGCGCGCAGCCGTCCGTGCTCCGCCACTCGCTCGGCGAAGCTGTCGCCCTCGATCTGCTCGCCGGTCGCACCCGAGTCGTCCATGCCCACTCCCAGTTGCTACGTGGCCCGAGCCCGGGACGCGGGGGCCGATGGGATCGTCGCGCGCGGTACCTGCGACTGCCAGTGACAACCCCGCAGTCTCGCTGCGGAATCCCGCAGCGACACCGCAGCGGGCGCAGGGACGCCGCGGCGTCGCCGGGTGCTACAGTGCGCCCGAGGAGCCACGTCCCGCATGAGTCCACTTCGGGTGCTGCTGGCGGAGGACCACGCGGTGGTCCGGGAGGGCACGCGCGAGATCCTCGAGCGTGACCCGGACATCACGGTCGTCGGCGAGGCGGCCGACGGGGCCGCGGTCGTGTCGCTTGCCGCCCGCCTGCGCCCCGATGTCGTGCTCCTCGATCTCGCGCTTCCCGTGCTCAACGGCATCGCGGCGACCCGCCGCATCCGCGCGCAGCCGGGCGCACCGCACGTCCTCATCCTGAGCGCGTACGACGATGAGGACTACGTGCTCGCCGCCGTCGAGGCCGGGGCGAGCGGCTACCTCCTCAAGACGGCGCACGCCGGGCAGGTCGTGGCCGCCATCGCCGCTGTCGCGCGGGGCGAGATGGTGTTCCACCCGGCCGTTGCGCGCCACCTGATCGCGCGGGCGCAGCGAACCCCGCCGCAGGACGGCTTGACCGCCAGGGAGCTCGAGGTGCTCCGCGGCGCCGCTCGCGGCGACCGCACCGCGGACATCGCGGCGCAGTTGTCGGTCAGCACCCGCACGGTCGAGGCGGATTTCACGCGCATCTTCACCAAGCTGGGCGTCGCGACGCGCAGTGAGGCGATCGTGCAGGCGGCGGCCCGGGGCTGGGTGAGCTACGAGCGCGAGCCACCCGTGCCGTGAGCGCGCCCCTCCCCGCCGCGCGTGGCCCGCTCGCCGAGACCGTGCGAAGCGCGCTCGACCCCTCGCGGCCCTGGTTCCCGCCCGTGTCCCGGCGGGAGTTCTGGGCGGTGCAGGCGCTCGTTCTGCTGATCGCGGGTGGCCATGCCCTGCTCGAGACCGTCGGTCGCGCCGTGGAGCCCGGGTCGCTGTACCTGCTGCCGGCCTCGCTGTACTTCGTCCCGGTGGTCTATGCGGCGCTCAACTTCGGGCTGCGCGGCTCCCTCTCCACGGCACTGTGGAGCGCCGCGCTGACCGTGCCGAACATCCTGCTGTGGCACACCGGGCTCCAGCGGCTGGGCGAGGTCTGGCAGACGGCGATCGTCGTGGCTGTCGCGGTTTTCGTGGGCCAGCGCGTCGACCGCGAACGACACGCCCGAGAGGAGGCGGAGCGACGGGAAGGGGAGCGCCGCGCGTCCGAGGCGCGCTTCCGTGGCCTCTTCGACAACGCCGCTGAGGCCGTGCTGCTCATTGACGGGTCCGGCGCAGTCGCCGAGGCGAACACGGCGGCCGCGATCCTGCTCCGCCGGCCGCTGGAGGGGTTGAAGGGATCGCCCCTGGCCTCGCTGGCCGGGTACGAGGTCATGGAACAGCTGGAGCGGCGTGAGCCACAGGCAATCGTCGCTCTGCCGAGCGGGTCCGATGGCCGGCAAACCTGGGTGGAACCGATCGTCTGCAGCCCGCAGGTGCGTCCCGACGGCAGGGTCGAGCTGCAGGTGATGCTGCACGACGTGACGCTCCGGCACCAGCGCCAACAGGACCTCGAGGAGTACACGCGCCGCGTCCTCTCCGCGCGCGAAGAGGAACAGCGGCGGATCGGGCGTGAGCTCCATGACGGTCCGCTCCAGTCGCTCGTGGTCGTGTGGCGCAAGCTCGACGAGCTCGCGGACGCGGCCGTGGAGTGGCGCCGCGACGCGGTGACGGAGGCGAGAGACCTCGCGGAGGCGACTGCGGACGAACTGCGCAGGATCAGCCGCGCACTCCGTCCCTCCGTGCTCGACGACCTGGGTCTCGGCACCGCGCTGCAATCGGAAGCCGGTGCGCTCGGCCGTCGCTCGGGGATCGAGGTGACGTTCGACCGGCATGGCCGGGAGCGCAGGCTCAGCCCGGAGGCAGAGCTCATGCTGCTGCGCGTCGCGCAGGAGGCGCTCCACAACGCCGAGCGCCACGCGGCCGCCACGGAGGTGCTCGTTCGCCTGACGTATGCCGCCGATCGGGTGCGGCTGCTCGTGCGCGACAACGGCAGGGGGCTCGAGCCCATCCCCTCGGCCGCCGAGCTGCTCGCCCAGGGCAAGCTGGGCCTCGTCGGGATGCAGGAGCGCGCCCGTCTCGCCGGCGCCGACTTCCATGCGCGCAGCCCGGCTGAGGGGGGTGCCTCGATCGAGGTAACCGTGCGGGCCTGACCGGCGCGTGACCCTTACGGGCGGCGCCGCGTCCCTCGCTACTCCACCAGTGCCGCCCAGAGCCGCCGGCGCTCGTCGCCATCGGCCTCTGCGCGCGGAGAGCCTGCCGCGTGGCGCCCACCTGAACTTTGGCCGCGGGGTTCGCGCGCAGGCATAGGCCGAACCAACTGTGGGTCCCAGTCGGCCGCGACGTTGGCGGTCTGATGCTCTGCGAAGGAGTCCCACACAAGGAGTCCACACAAGGAGTCGGAAGCATCCTTGATGGCTCCGCCGATGTCTGCTACCGTTCGTACCCGATGAGTGAGTTCGTTGCTGTCGCACCCCTGATGTGTCGATGCTCCTGTCCCAGGCGAGCGTCGACTGGTGGCGCGCGCGCACTCGCTCGGAGCGATCGCGACTAGCGACACCAGTCGGCCTCGCCCCTCCCGTCCTGCGGGCTGAGGCTATCGCCGCCGCGTAACCGCGGCACCGGTTCGGTCGGGCTCGGCTCGCACACGCTGCTCCCTCCGAGGTCCGACCACGTGCCGGTTCCGAACACCCCGACCAACCACACGGTTACGCCGCACTTCGGCGAGGACGTCCTCGTCAAGAACGCTGACGAGCTGCACGGGCTCTACGCTGGGAAGGGGATCACCCCCAACAACGTCATCGCCTGCACGACCCGTGAGTACGCCCCGTTCGTCCGGCCTCGGGGAACCCGCGAGGCGGTGTCGGGGTGAGCGTCGAGCCGGTCTCGCTCGCCGAGGCGACGCTGGAGGCCCCGCGGGTCGGCCCGTTGGCCCTGGCACCGGCGCGCACTCGCCGGGTGGCCGCCGCCTGGCCGCGGGTCCGGCTGACGGCGACCCTCCTGCCGATCTCCGGCCTCGCCGTCGCGGCCGCCGTCGTCCTCGCCGCGCCCGTGGTCGAGAGACCACTCCTCGTC
>JAJYDP010000368.1:0-1131 GCA_021777365.1 Chloroflexota bacterium
GCGTGATCGGGATGCTGTCCGTCCTCCGGGTCGGGCTCGACGAGCCGCGCGACCGCGAGGTGCGCTTCGACGGGGTCGGCTTCGGGCTGCTCGGGCTCGGCACCGGGCTCGCCGTCTACGGCGCCACCGAGGGTCCGCAGGTGGGCTGGCTGGGCGCCGGATCGCTGCCCTACTGGGCGGCCGGCGGGATCCTCGCCGCAGCGTACCTCGCCTGGGCGGCGAGGCGCAGACATCCGCTGCTCGACGTGCGGCTGCTACGCCGCCGGATCGTGCACCTGGGCACCGGCGTGGCGGCCACCGCCTCGGTCGTCATGTACGCGATGCTCATTCTCGTCCCCACCTACCTTCAGCTGGCGCAGGGCATCTCGCGCCGATCGCGGCCGGGCTCGTGCTCCTCCCGCAGGCCCTCGTTACCGGGCTCGGGGTGACGGTCGGCGCCCGCGCGGCGGGACGCTTCGGTGTACGTCGGACGGCCGCGGCCGGCATGCTCGCGCTCGTGGCAGGGACCCTCGTTCTCTTTGCCATCGGCGGTGATACACCGCAATGGGCGATCGCCCTGCTGCTCTGCATGCGCGGGTTCGCCATCGGCCTCGCCACGCAGCCGCTCCTGAGCGCCATGCTGGCGGGGCTCTCGCGGGCCGATACCGCCGACGTCAGCACGCTCTTCAACGTCACGACACGGGTCGCCGGGTCGGTGGGCATCGCGGTCTTCCTGACACTCTTCCAGGTACGCGAGCGCGCCGACCTCGGCGCGGCACTCACACGGGTCGGGGCGCCCATCAGCGGCGCGCTGCTGGCGAATCTGGGCGGAGCGCCGAGCGTCTCGCCGACCACCCTCCCGCCTGCGGTCCAGCACCTCGTCGCGACCGCGACAGCGCAGGCCCTCGGCGAGACGAGCCTCGCGCTCGTCGGGCTCGCGCTCGTCGGGACGGCGCTGGCCCTTGCGGTGCCCGAAGCCGAGAGGGTCGTCGCCCGCGGCGCCCAGCCGTAATCCCGAGGCCGGTGATGCGGACGATCGAGAGGGCGAGCAGCGGTGTTCCGTATCGCGCTGGACCTCCTGGGGAGACCACTCTTCGCAACGACCCTTCACGACGCCGCCCGGCCCACCTGGACGGGACCGGCTGACACACC
>JAJYDP010000368.1:1141-5533 GCA_021777365.1 Chloroflexota bacterium
CGGCAACCGTCGGCATCTCCGGCACAGCCTCGACGACCAGCGGCGGGGATCAAACCAGGGCGGTTGCCGGTTCCAGCAGCCGAAAGTCGCGACCACCCGCGTCGAGGCGGGCGCGAGCGCCGATGGGCAGCGTGAGCATGGGGTCCGTGTGGCCGAGATCGACGTTGCCGAGGACCGGGATGCCGGCCGACGCCGTCCGGTCTGCGACGACGTCCCAGAGCGCCGTGGTCTGCTCGTCGGTGTAGCGCGTCGGCCGCCCCACCACGAGACCCGCGACCGCGTCGAACACCCCCAGGTGTTCGAGGTCCGTCAGATAGGCGTCGACGTGTGCCGGCGATGGGGCCTCCTCGGAGGTCTCGAGAAAGAGGATCGCACCGCGCAGGTCGGGCCAGAAGGCGGATCCCTTGAGGTGCCAGCAGATCGTCTCGAGGCAGCCGCCGATGAGCGGGCCTTCCGCGGCCCCGGAACGGAGCGTGATCCAGCCCGAGCTCGGGCGCCGTGCGCGCGCCCGGGTGAGGTCGGCCTGGGTGACGAAGTCGAGGAACTCGTCGGTCCATTCGGCCGCCGGCTCGAAGCGGATCGGCGCGGCCTCGAACCAGGCCGCGCGCAGGAACCGATCGGTGTCGGGCAGGACCGCCGGGAACTCGGCCAGCTCAAGCGCGAGGGACGGGCCGTGGAAGGTCCGCAATCCCGAGCGCTGAGCGATCGCCCAGAGCAGCACGGTCACGTCGGAATAGCCCTGCAGGATCTTCGGGTGCGCGGCGAGCAGGTCGAAGTCGAGATGCGGCAGGATCTGGTTGGCGTGGTTCCCGCCGATCGAGGCGAGCACGACGCGGACGCGATCGTCGAGGAATGCCGCATGGATGTCTGCCGCCCGCGCCTGCGGCGATGCGGAGACCCAGCCTGCCTTTCCGCCGGCGTTCGGCATCAGTCGGACCTGCAGGCCGAGGGACTCCAGGTAGGCGCGACCTCGTGCGACGCGATGCGGCCACCACGCCACGGCCGGCGCGGACGGCGAGATGATCGCCACGGTATCGCCGGCCCGGACCCGCGGCGGGGCTTCCAGGTCGTGCAGGCTATTGCGTTGCTCCATCGGCCCACTGTCGGCGACCCGGGCACCGCGGTCAAGGTCAGGGGGCCTTCGTCAGTCTCTCGACATCGTCCCCGTCCCGCCGGACGGCCAAGCGACGCGGTCCGCCGTGCGGTACACCGAGATCATTGCCCGAACCGTCGCCGCGAGGCGCTCCCGGAGCTCGGGCGGGTCCATGACCTCGACGCGAGCCCCCAGGCGGAGCAGGTCATCGTGTGCGGTCTCGAGCGTGCTGGTCCGGAACCTCGCGCGTACCCATCCGCCGCCCGCGGGATGTGCGGTCACCTCGCCACGCACGCCATCCTCCGTCTCGATCGCCGTGACGTTGGCTCCGGTCGCGTACTCGAGGTCACCGATCGCATCCGCGCGAACGCGCACCATCACTTCGAGCCGCCGGATGCCCTCCTCGAAGGCGACTGCGGTCGCCTCCCAGTGCTTCGAGAGATCGAATGCCGCGGGACGCTCGAACCGCTCGTCGAGACAGACTGCCCGCAGGATCCGCGAGACTCGGTACGTTCGCAGCAGGTTGTCGCGGCGCGCGACGAGGTACCAGATGCCGGCCTTCAGCACCAGCCCAAGCGGCTGGACGCGGCGCTCGACCGGCCCGTCAGGGCCGTCGTAGTTCATCTCCAGCACGCGTGACTCCCACACCCCCTCCGCCACCGTGCCGAGCGAGGTGACCGTCTCGTCGCGGCGGAACCACCCGGGGGCCACGAACAGGAAGCGCTCGCGCAGGCGGGCCGCGCGGCTCCGCAGCTCGGTAGGCAGCGCGGCCATGACCTTGAGCTGAGCCGCCGCCAGCACCGTCCCCAACCCCAGCTGCGCAGCCGGGCCCTCGAGCCCGGAGAGGAACAGCGCCTCCGCTTCGTCCTGGTTCAGGCCGGTGAGCCGTGTGCGATAGCCATCGACCAGCCGGTAGCCACCCGCCGGTCCCCGCTCCGCGTACACCGGCACCCCCGCCGCGGCCAACCCATCGAGGTCGCGATACACCGTCCGGAGCGACACCTCGAGCTCGTCGGCGAGCTCGCGCGCCGTCATCTGACCGCGCGTCTGGAGGAGCAGGAGGATCGAGATCAGGCGGCTCGCATGCATGGGTGCGAACGATACCGGCCCTTTCCTGCCGTCATGTGTCAGGTATGCCGGATAGGCTGGTGCCTGTCAATGATCGGTGTCGCACGGGGGGCGAAATCCCCCGGAAGGTGTCGCGAGGGCACGTGTCGTGATGGATCCCGAGCTTCTTCTGACGACGATCCGGCAGGACCACGAGCGGCTGGCGAACGACGTGGCGCGTCAAAGGATGGCGGCCGAACTCACCCGGCCGCGTCGACCCGGGTTGCCGCGCCGCACGCTCGGCCGCCTGCTGGTCCGTGCCGGGCTGTGGCTCATGGTGTCGCGCCCGGCGACGCCGGCACGCTCGCTCGACTAGCCTGGCGGTGTGGCTCGCCGGCCTCGCGCCCGAGCCATCGAGGGCCACCCGCGGGCTCGTCGACGACGACCAGCCCGCGGCTACTCGAGGTGGAGCGCCTCGCGCAGCTGGATCTGGCGGATGATGTCCGCCCGGCTGAGCACACCCATGAGTCGCCCGTCTTCCAGCACCGGCAGCTGCTCGAAGTCACCCGCGAGCATGGCCTCCAGCGCCGCGGCCAGCGGGGTATCCGGCCCCACGGTGGTGACGCCCGAACGCCCACCCATCACGTCGACCACGCGGGTGGACGCGCGCGCCTGCGGCGCGATCGCCTGGATGTCACCGAGCGTGACCATCCCCACGAGGCGGTCCCCGGCGACGACGGGAACGGCGCGCCGGTTGCCCGGCACCAGGTATGCCTCGATCAGGTCCTCGACCGAGGCGTTGGGCGCGATCGCGGTCGTGTCGGGGCGCATGACGTCGCGGACCGACACGCCGGTCAGGCGCTCCTCGGACCGCACCTGCCGGAGCTGCGCCGCGCCCGCCCCCTGCAGGAACCAGCCGATGACCGCGATCCAGATCCCGTTGAACGCGTTGCCCCCGAGGACCAGGAGGACGCCCAGGACCATGAAGACGTAGCCCACCAGCTGTCCGGCGCCCACCGCCACCTCGAGACCCCGGCGCATGCTGCCGGTGAGCTGCCACACGACGGCACGCAGCACACGGCCCCCATCCAGGGGGAAGCCGGGGATGAGGTTGAAGCCTCCGAGCAGTGCGTTGATGAGGGCGAGGTAGCCGAACAGGGCGACCACGCGCGGGTCGCCGACCACCGCGGCGACGAGGAAGCAGGCGCCTGCCAGCAGCAGGCTGGTCAGCGGTCCCACGATCGCGACCAGGAACTCGGTCGAGGCGCGGGGGGCATCGCTGGTCAGGCTGGAGATGCCCCCGAAGATGAAGAGCGTGATCGAGGCGGCCTGCATGCCCCGGGTCCGCGCGACCAGCGAGTGCGCCAGCTCGTGCACCAGGACGGAGGCGAAGAGCAGGATCGCCGAGATCGCACCGAGCGTCCAGGCCTGGGCGGCCGTGAGGTCCGGCAGCAGGGGCGGGTAGTAGCCCACGGCGAGCGACCAGGTCACCAGCGCGAAGATCACCAGCCAGCTGACGTGGACATACACGTCGATGCCGGCGATGCGGAAGATGCGGAGCGATCCGGTGCGCACGGGCGCAGCGTAGCCGATCGCGCCATCCGGTCGTCTGTTTCGGGCGCAACGACTCTGGCCGACCCGGTGCCGGCCGACGACCATGCGACACGATCGCGGAAAGCGACGAGGCGCGGTCCACACGGCGGCCGCCGGGACCGTGCGGAGCGCCTGGCGAGACCGTCCGGCCGCCTGGAGGGACGCTTCCATGCCAACGCCGGTCGTCCTGTCGGGTGGCCCGACCGTCGTGTTCCTGTCGGTGGGCGCCGCCGTCATGGTCGCCCGGGGACTGCGTTGCCCCGGGCCGTTCGGCCGAGGTAGGCGCCATGGACACCGTACGCCCCGAACCGCCCAATCTGGCCGCTCGCCTGCGCCGTGCGAAGGTGGACGAGCGCGTGGCTGCGCTCCTGTGGCGGCGGCGGTCGCCGAGGAGCTCGGCGCCGGACTCCTGCGCGACCAGGATGCCGCCGCCGCGCGACGGCTCGGCGATCTCGTCGAAGCGGCCGCCCGCCAGACCGGGGCGAGCGCGGTGAACAAGCTCGTCCTCGAAGTCCTCGCACTCCTCGACGAGGAGTGCGACCTGCGCGACCAGCTCGCCCGGCTGCATCCCGAGCTTCGGTACCACTGACCCTCCAGGCCCGCCCCACGTCGCGCGTGGCCGTCGTGTATGGGCGGACCGTGAGAATTCGAACCCCGGA
>JAJYDP010000369.1:0-1801 GCA_021777365.1 Chloroflexota bacterium
CGACGTACGGGTGCTATTCGTGCTGGACACACTCGAACACCTGGTGCGGGGCGGGCGGATCGGCAGGGGCCGCGCGCTCGTCGGCGCGATGCTGTCCCTGAAGCCGATCATGACCATCAACGAGGGGATCGTGGACATCGTGGACCGGCCCCGCACCCGGTCCAGGGCACGCCAGCGGCTCATCGAGTTGATCACAGCCCGCCCGGTCGAGCGGATCGCGATCCTGCACACGCCGCACACGGAGGACATCGAGGGGTTCCGCGACGAACTCGCACGCGCGACGGGCATCCCGACTGCGACGCTCTCGCTGCAGTTCATCGGCGCGTCGATCGGCCCCCACGTCGGGCCCGGCGCGTACGGCGTCGCGGTGCTCTGGCGCCGCCAGCAGGAGGCCAACGGCAGCTAGGCCGCTGCCATTGGCGCCGCGCGCGCCATGCCCGCGTGCCACGCCATGGTCCCGCGTCACGGCGACCCGCGATATGCCCGCGCCACGGACGACTCGCCGGTGATCGCCCGGCGAGCGGCGTCGGCCACCGGGTGTTCCCGGACCGGGTGCCCCTGGGCCGCTGGCGATCATCTGGCGAGCCGTTGGCGCCGCCTGCCTGTTCGGCTGCCCGCCGCGGCCGAGACGCTGATGCTCGCTGCGTGAGCGTTATCGCCTGCCCGCCGCGGCCGCGGCGCTGATGCTCACCAGGCGAGCACTACGCGCCCCTTCACCTCGCTGGGAGTGGTGGACGCGTTCCCGACCGGGCCTGCTGCCGCACGGGAAGCCTGCTTGAGAGCCGGACGGTCGCATGTCGCGGTGCCCAACGGCCGCGTAAGGCTCCTCACGTGTTCGATAGCGGGAATCGGTGCCTGCATGTCCGATGCGCGGCCTCCGCCCGATGCGCGGCCTCCGCCCGCTGCGCGACCAGCGAACCCGATGCCGGCGCTGATCGCCCGGTGCTCATGAACGGATCGCCCGGCATCGGCACGGATCCGGACGCGCGCGCATCGGCACGGATCGCCCGGCGTCGACGGCCTGCCCGGTCGGCCTGGCCGGCGTGCCGGCTGGCCGCTCGGCCGGGGAGCACCCTGAGCGCCGGACGTCCGCCCTTCATGGGGCCGTCCGGCTCTTCGAGATCGCGCCACCCGGCGTATAGTCCCGCCGAGACGACCATGCGACCACGCACCGGCGCCCTACAGGTTAGTCCTGCCTCACGGGCGGGCCGGGCGAGTCCCAGTTCCGTCGCAGGGCGTCGGTCATGGAGGACGTTCGCCAGATGGCGACAGAGCAGATCGGCGTGGTCAACGCATGGGCGGTCGCCCAACAGCAGTTCGATCTCGCCGCCGAGAAGCTGGGGCTGGATCCGGGACTGCGCAGGGTACTCCGGGAGCCCCGGCGCGAGCTCACCGTGCACTTCCCGGTGAAGATGGACGACGGGACCGTGCAGGTGTTCACCGGCTACCGCGTCCAGCACAACCTCGGCCGGGGACCCGCCAAGGGCGGCATCCGGTACCACCAGGACGTCAGCCTCGACGAGGTCAAGGCCCTCGCGATGTGGATGACCTGGAAGTGCGCCGTGGTGGGAATCCCCTACGGCGGCGGCAAGGGCGGCGTGATCGTCGACCCGAAGAAGCTCTCGCGGCGCGAGATCGAGGGGCTGACCCGGCGCTACGCCACCGAGATCAGCATCATCATCGGCCCCGAGCGCGACATCCCGGCGCCTGACGTGAACACCAACGCCCAGACGATGGCCTGGATCATGGACACGTACTCGATGCACGTCGGGTACACCGTTCCGGCCGTCGTCACGGGCAA
>JAJYDP010000369.1:1811-5517 GCA_021777365.1 Chloroflexota bacterium
CGATCTGACCTGCACGGCGCGAAGGTGGTCGTTCAGGGCTTCGGCAATGCGGGCTCCATCGCCGCGCAGCTGATGGGCCTCGAGGGCTCCATCGTGATCGCCGTCTCCGACTCCCAGGGCGGCATCCACAACGAGCAGGGTCTCGACATCGAGCGCGTGATCAGCTGGAAGCAGGAGCACGGCACCGTGGTCGGGTTCCCCGGCGCGAAGG
The DNA here is from genome assembly GCA_021777365.1 of Chloroflexota bacterium. The sequence continues at coordinate 2,023 of JAJYDP010000369.1, forward strand.
CCGTGTCGAACCAGGAGATCCTGGAGATCCCCTGCGACGTGCTGATCCCGGCCGCGCTCGAGAACCAGATCACCGCCAGGAACGCCGGCCGCATCCAGGCCAGGATCGTGGCCGAGGCTGCCAACGGCCCCACCACGCCTGAGGCCGACGCGACCCTCTACGAGCGCGGGATCTTCCTGATCCCGGACATCCTCTGCAACGCGGGTGGCGTGACCGTCAGCTACTTCGAGTGGGTCCAGGACCTGAACCGGGACCACTGGAGCGAGGATCAGGTCAACCACAAGCTCAAGGAGATCATGACCAAGGCCTTCGGCGAGACCCTCGCGCTCGCGCAACGGCACGAGGTCAACATGCGGACCGGCGCGTACCTGCTCGCCGTCGACCGCGTCGCGCAGGCAACCGCGCTGCGCGGGCTGTACCCCTGATCGAGCGGCGGCCCCCCAGGGGTCGCCTGACGACCGACCATACCGACCGCCGCCGGCCAGTCCGGCGGCGGTCGCTCGTCCGGGTCGGGATGGCCCACCTCGCCAGCCGGCTTCTACGCCGGTGATACCATCCGCCACGATGCTCGACCACGAAGAGAAGTTCCTGTTCAAGGAGGAGATCCTCCAGCTCTCGAATGCCCTGTCGGAGCCCGGTGCGCTGGACAACGTCGAAGATCTCCTCACCGATGTCATCACCAGCCCCCGGTTCGACTCCGAGGTGTTCACCCTCGAGCGCTCGCTGCAGGTGATGCTCGGCCCCCGCACGGGCACCACCCTCGTGGGGCTCCTGACCGTTGCGGCCGAGGTCTTCGACGAGGTGGCGGAGGTCCGGATCTCGCCCGAGGTCCAGGAGCGACTGGTAGCGTGGCGCGCCCGGTTCGGCCTCGCCATCGACAATGCGCTCAACTTCCTGAACAACCCGGACGGGATCCAGGGGCACAACTTCAGCACGCAGATCGTCCATGTCGATGACCGCCGCGTGCTCCAGGGGCGGCTGACGCTGGTGCGCTACAACAACGAGCCGCAGTTCTTCGTGGCCGACGCCAGCGTGCTCTACAGCCTTGTCGCCGATGTGCTGGAGCGACTGGGCCCCCACAGCGAGGTCGACACGGTGGACCCCGACACGGTGACCAGGCTCAAGGACGCGATCGCGCTCGTGGAGCGCCGGGCAGTCCCGCGCGAGCGCGCCTGAACCGATCCGTGCGGCGCACATCGGCCGCCCGCGTCCCGGCAGGATCGACCCGGCGCATCGATTCCGGCGGTCCCGGCCGTTCCGGCGTCCGTCGCATCTACCTTGCCGCCACCGGGATGAACCGTGGCAAGACCACCACGTCGCTGGGCCTGCTCGCCGCGCTCATCGGCCGCGGGCTGGCCACTGGGTTTACCAAGCCGGTGGGCCAGCGGTATGCGATCGTCGATGGCATCCCGGCCGACGAGGACGCGATCCTGGTGCGGGCGGTCTACGGACTCCCCGACTCCCTCTCCGCGATGAGCCCCGTGCACATCCCACGTGGCTTCACGCGCTCGTACATCCGCGGCGAGGTGGTCGAGGACCTCGCGGGGCGCATCCTCGACGCGTTCCAGGTCGTGTCGGAAGGCCGCGACGTCGTGCTCGTGGAGGGGACCGGCCACGCCGGCGTCGGCGCGGTCATCGGCCTCTCCAACGCCGAGGTCGCGAGGATGCTCGGCGCGCCGGCCGTCATCGTCAGCGAGGGTGGCGTGGGCCGGCCCATCGACGAGATCGTCCTCAACCGCGCGCTGTTCGCCCGGCACGGCGTCGAGGTGGTCGGGGCGATCGTGAACAAGGTGGACGTCGAGGCGCAGCCGTCGCTGCCGGCGGTGCTCGAGGCCGGGCTCGCGCGGCACGGGATCCCGCTGCTCGGCGTCCTGCCGTTCCGCCCGCTGCTGTCCAACCCGACGCTGTCGATGCTCTGCCAGCAGCTGGAAGGGGAGCTGCTTCACGCCGGCCCGGACCTCGACCGCCCCATCGAGCGCATCGACATCGGTGCGATGCAGGCGGGCCACCTGCTGGATCGCCTGGGCCCCGGGAGCCTCCTGATCGTGTCCGGCGATCGCGAGGACCTGGTCCAGGCGCTGGTCACGGTCACGCTGATGGGCCGGCCCGGGGGAGGGCGCGAGAGCCCGGCAGGCATCGCTCGAGCTGCCGACGCCGCCGCCATCGACCCGCCCGCCGACACGCCCGCCCGGCCCGATGTCGTCGGGCTCGTGCTGACCGGCGAGCACGCCCCCCCGGCGCGGGTCGTCGCGGCGATCCGGTCCGCCGACCTCTTCGCGTTCCGCGTGGCAGAGGACACCTACCGTGTCGCGTCCGAGGTGCACGACCTGCTGGTCAAGACGCACCCGGAGGATCACGAGAAGATCGAGCTGATCCAGTCGCTCGTGGCCGAGCATCTCGACGTGGATCGCATCCTCGAGCTGGCGGCTCCCGCCGGGCAGGGCGACAGGCGCCGGGCCGCCGGGACAATGCCGGGGCGCCGCCTGCCCCGGGTCAGCCGATCGGCCAGCAGTCGATCAGTCGAGCCGACGGAAAGCGGACCGCCAGGCTGAGCAGCGCGGGCCGGTCGACCGTCGCGAGCTCCTCGAGCGTGGACCGATCCGCGACGCTCACGTAGTCGGGACGCGCCAGCGGCACCTCCGCCACCACCTGCCGCATCAGCGACCGCAGCCGTTCGGCGTCGCGCTCCCCCCGTCCGTACCCCTCCGCCGCCGCCCGCAGCGCCCGGTGCAGCGCGGGGGCGGCGGCACGCTCTTCGGGAGTCAGGTACGCGTTCCGCGACGAGAGGGCGAGTCCATCCGGGTCGCGAACGGTGGGAACCACCACCAGGCCCACCGGCAGACCCAGGTCGCGAACCACCCGCTCCACCACCGCCACCTGTTGCCCGTCCTTCTGCCCGAAGTAGGCGAGATCGGGCCCGACCAGGTCGCACAGGATCGTGACGACCGTCGCGACTCCGCGAAAGTGCCCCGGCCGTGCGGCGCCCTCCAGCACCGCGCCCGGCGCCCCCGGTTCGACCGCCGTCGTGTGCCCCGGCGGATACATGGAGCCCAGGTCGGGCGCGAAGACGAGGTCCACCCCGCTCGCCTCGCACGCCCGCAGGTCCGCCTCGAGGTCGCGCGGATAGCGCTCGTAGTCCTCGCCGGGGCCGAACTGCATCGGGTTGACGAAGATGCTCACCACCACCGACGCGCACTCGCGCCGGGCCCGGTCGATCAGCGCGAGATGCCCGGGGTGCAGGGCGCCCATGGTCGGCACCAGCCCGACGGGGGACGGCAGGGTGGCGCGGATGGCCGCGAGGGAGGCACGGTCGGTGGCGACTCGTACGGCCCGGACCGGCGCGGCGGGGCGAGGAACGACCTCCACGGCTCGGCGTCGCGCGCGGCTACAGGTCGCGGTCGAGCGGGATCCCGAACGGCGCAGCCGGCGCGCGGTCGAGCTCGCCGCGCCCGAGCGCCTCGTCGAGGATCGCCGGGTCCATCGTGCTCGATTCCG
>JAJYDP010000370.1 GCA_021777365.1 Chloroflexota bacterium
TGGCACGCGCCGCATGACTGGCTGGCGGGATCGTCGGACGTCACGCTGGCCTTGTGATCGAAGACCCAGAGCCGGTCGTTGTGGCTGTCCGGGCGCTGGCCGATCAGGACGCCGGATTCGATGCTTCCGATCTGCGGGAAAGTGTGACACGTCGCGCACTGCGACGGGATCGTCTCGTCCGAGAGCGCGCCCTTGACCACCTTGTAGTGCGCGCCGTCGTGGCAGCGGAAGCAGCCGGGCGCGGTCTGGTGCCCCAGGTTGTTCGGGTACGTCGCCTGTGTGACCCGCATGTCGGGGGTCGCCACCAGCCGGTAGATGGTCTGGAGGCTCGTGATGGCGTTGTCGATCGCCGTGCGCTGCTCGGCGGCCACCAGCGGATAGCGTTGCGTGTAGAAGCCGCGCAGGCCGGCGATCGCGCGATCGGCATCGGCGACCGAGGCGTACTCCACCGACAGGCGGTCGCTCGCCTCGCGCTTGATCCAGGGCAGCTGCCTGCTGATCTCACCGCTGTCGATGTGATCGTCGATCGACTCGTCGATGCCGGGCACACCGTGCCCGATCCGGTTGTGGCAGTCGATACAGTCCATCTGCCGGAGACCTGCCGAGCGGAGGCGTTCGATGTCGGGAGCCACGTCGGCCGAGACGGTCACGGCGTCCGCGGCGATGAACTCCTCACGTTCCCCGGTGGGCCCCACGATGGCGACGTAGTCGATCTTCTGGGCGCGCTCATGAGTGGCCGCGTACTCGACGTCCGACGCGATGTGCCAGTGCACCCCGCGTGGGGTCGTGTCCTCGCCGGTGCCACCTCTCCGGCCAGTGGCCCCGGCTGCCCCGCCGGCGCTCGTCGTCCCGTCGGCGGCAACGTTGCCGCTGCCCGCGGCGGGAGTCGACCCGAAGCCGAAGGGCCGCACGACGAGCGCGATCGCGTCTCGCGTCGACGTCTCGTCGAGCTGGTATCGGTTCTGGAGGACGAGCTTGATCGGGCCACCGTTGGCGATGAGCGGCCCGATGTCGTGGCACTTGAGGCAGGTGACGCTGGTTGGCGGCAGGAGGGCGTGGTCGGGCGCCGGGATCGGCCTGGGGAACGTCCCCGTCAGCACCTGGACGAGCTGCTTCGTGCCGTTGATCTTCGCCTTGACCCAGCCCGCGATGCCCGGCTCCGTGTGGCACTGGACGCACGCCACCTCGCGGTGTGGCGACATCTCGTACGCCTTGAGCTCCGGGCCCATGGTGTGGCAGCGACCACAGAAATCCGCGGTCTCGGTCCATTGCACGGCGACGACCGTGCCGATCGTGGAAGTCGCGCCGAGCGCCGCGACGAGGATGAACAGGGTGAACAGCCCGCGGCGGCTCGACAGCGGCGGGTGGGGGATGCGCCGGAGGGCGCGCCCGATCACCCGGTGAGTCCCTCCAGCGCGGCGCGCATCGACTGCGGGTCGAGGCTGCCGATCCTGAGCCTGGCGAGCTTGCCCGAGGAGTCGATGAAGAAGTGGGACGGAATGCCGAGGATGCGGTACTGGGCGGCCAGCCGTTCGTCGGGATCGGGCACCGTCAGGTAGCTGATGCCCACCCGCGTCGAGTAGTCGCGGACGGCAGCGGCATCCTCCGACATGAAGACCTGGAGGACCACGAGCCCCCGCGCCTCGAAACCGCGGTACGCGGCCTCCACGTCCGGGTTCTCGGCACGGCACGGCTGGCACCAGCTGGCGCCGAAGGTCAGCCAGACCGGGTGCCCGATGTAGTCGCTCAGGCGGACCTGACGCCCGTCTGTGGTCGTCGCCGTGAAGTCAGGCGCGGACTTGCCGACGACGGGTGCCGCGCCCGACGCAGTGCCGCTGACCGACACGGCGGTAACGCCGCCGGCGGCCCCCCCCGATGCGCCCCGATCGGAGAGGAACGCGGCGGCCAGGATGACCCCCGCCGTGACGGCCAGGATCAGCAGGGTAGTGATCGTGCCGGCCGGGCGGCGACCGGTGGCGTGCTCGCCGGTGGCCCGTGCCTGGGCTCCAATCGCTCGCATCTCCTGGCTCCGTTCTTCCGGCCGTGGCCGATCTGCTAGTTCAGGCCGCTGTAGCTATGGAGGCCGCCGAAGAAGAGGTTGCCGAAGTACGTGAACAACGTCGCGGCGAACCCGATGACGAGCAGCCAGGCGGCGCGCGATCCGCGCCAGCCGCGGACCACCCGGGCATGGAGGTAGGCGCCGTAGATGAGCCACGTCACGAGCGACGCCGTCTCCTTGGGATCCCAGCTCCAGTAGCTGCCCCATGCGACGTCCGCCCACACCGCGCCGAGCACGATGGTGAGGGTGAGGAAGGGGAAGCCGATCACGACGGAGCGGTACGAGATCTCGTCGAGCAGCTCCGGGCGCGGCAGCCCGCGCCGACCCGTCTCCGGCTGGATCAGGTGAAGGACCGCGGCCGCGAACGCGACCGAGAACGTCCCGTAGGCGACGATCGCCACCGCGACGTGAACGGTGAGCAGAAGGTTGTTCTGGAGCGCCGGCACGAGCGGTTCGGACGCTGAGCGGATCGTGGTGGCGTACAGGAGCAGGGCCAGCGCGATGGGGAGGGCGATGAGTCCGAGGACGCGCTGGTGGTACCGGCGCTCGAAGTACAGGTAGACCCCCGTGACGCCCCACCCGAAGGCGACGGAGAACTCGTACATGTTGGCGAACGGTCCGTGGCCCACCGCGATCGTGCGGAAGAGGAGCGAGGCGGTCAGGAAGACGAACGTGAGCCACGCGATCAGCGTTCCGTACGTCGCCAGCCCGCTCGGGCCGCGCGTCACGATCGTCACCGAGGCGCTGCCGCCCACGGGCGAGGCGCCTGCGCCCGCCCCCGCCGGTGCCAGGACCGTGCGCCGGTGCGCAACGCGCACGGATGCGAACGCGGCCCCGTAGCAGAGGAGCGCCAGCGCCGCCGACAGGAGGCCGGCGACGAAGCTGTACTCCGACATCTTGAACATGCATCCGTCCCTTCGTTCAGCTCTCTGCCCGACCCGCGAGGTCGCGGCGAAGGTCCTCGATGAGGCGCTGGAATTCGGACTGGAACGCGACGTCGTGGCGGACGAGCGCGCCGACCCGGACACCGGTCCCGTCGCGCGTGCCGCTGATCTGCGCCCAGATCCGCCGGTTCGGGAAGAAGAAGACGAGGCAGACCCCGAGCATCAGGGCGATCGCCCCGGACCAGACCAGGATCGCGCCCGGGTCGCGCGCCACGATGAGCCCGGTGAACTGGCGTTCCCGGACGAAGGTGACGTCGAGCGGGCCGATCGTGGCCGGCTTGCCCTGGTCGATCACCTTGAGGTCGACCGGTGTCTGCGACCCGATCGGGTAGACCTCCACCTGGATCTGGCCAGGCTTGATCGTCGGGCTCACCTCGCCCGATGCGGCGGCGACGACGAGCACTCGAAGGCCCTGCTCGGCCAGCGCGATCTGCCCGATCCGCTCGCTCCCGTCGTTCGACCCGAAGAGGAGCGGCACACCGCGGTCGAACAGGACGTTGCCGTTCGCGTCCGCGATCCGCACGGCCGCGGCCGGCCCGAAGAAGGACTGGTAGAAGCTGACGTCGCCGTAGCGCAGGGGCTGGTTGACGCGCACGGTCTGCGCCGCCACCTGCACCCCGTCCCGGTACAGGACGATGTCACTGGCGTAATCGCTCGGTGCCCCGGTCTCGGCGTTGTACGAATCGGTGAACGCCGTGGCCTCGAGCGTCAGGCCGGTCCCATTGCCCACGTCGACCAGCGAGCCGATGGGCGCCGCGAAGTCCCCGTTCCGGAACCCGAAGCTCGTCCCGATGATGACGCCACCGAGGACGAGGACGAGGCTGAGGTGTGCGATGACCGTCCCGAACGGGGCCCACCGGAAGCGATCCGCGTAGACATGGATGCGGTCGTCTTGCATGACCACCAGGGTCCGGAACCGGCGGCGGCGCAGGGCGGCGACCGCGCGGTCCGCGGTCACCCGGATGGGCTCCTCGCCAGCGATCGTCGCGCCCATCGCGGCATGATCGAAGAACGCCGGGCTCATCTCGAGGCGCGGGTGGGTGGCCTGGCGCCAGAGATGCGGCGCCCGGTTTGCGGAGCAGGCGACCACGCTCGTCATCAGGAGCGCGACGAGGCCCCGGAACCAGATCGAGCCGAACATGGAGAAGAAGCCGAGCGCGTCGAGGATGCCTGTCCAGCCCCCGTACTTCGCGCGGACCGAGGCGAGCCACGCGTCGTGGGCGGCCGGATCGCTTGACAGGCCGGGCGGCGCCTGGACGACCAGCGTCCCGATGAGCCCGAGCACGGCCACGCCCAGGATCAGCGCGAGACCGGTGCGCATCGAGATGAACACGCGCCAGATCCGCTCGAGCAGATCGGCCGGTGAGATCGCGAGCGCGCCGTCGAGGTCGTCCGCCGGCTCCGCGATCGGCCGGCCGTGGACCGTCTCACTCATCTTGGGGAAACCTCACGAGAGCGGGCCGACCAGCCCGGACAGGCGGACGAACGCGTTGGTGATCATCAGGAACCCCACCGACGCGAGCATCGCGCCGGTCACCGCGGAGACGAGCCGGTGGTGATCGCGAAGCCAGCCGAGACGGGCACTGACGGCGGTGGCGCCCACCGCCACGAGGACGAAGGGGATGGCGAGGCCCGCCGCGTACGCGATCAGGAGGATGGTGCCCTGGGCGACGCTCGAGCTCACCGACGCGAGGCCGATGATCCCGCCCAGGATCGGGCCGATGCACGGCGTCCACCCGGCCGCGAAGACGATGCCGAGCAGGGCAGATCGGGTGTAGCTCGGGGTCCGGTCCGGGGCGGCACCTGCGCCGCGGAACCCCGTCCCGCCGGCGGCACCGAAGCCGGCCGCTCCCGTCGCGAACGGTCCGATCGGCAGGCGGACCTCCCGGTACAGGGCGGCCACGTCAATGAGCCCCGCCACGTGCAGCCCCATGAAGACGAGCACCGCGCCCCCAGCCTGCCGCAGGAACCCCGCGTAGTCGCGCAGGACGTACCCGACGAGCCCGATCGAGGCCCACAGCCCGATGAAGACGGCCGAGAACCCGATCACGAAGGCGAGGGCCTGGGCGAACGCGGTCCTGCGGCGCGCCGCCGACCCGTCCGGCATGGTGCCCACCATGTACCCCACGTACGCGGGGACGAGTGGCAGGCAGCACGGCGAGGCGAAAGAGACGATCCCGCCGAGGAACGCGACCAGGATCCCGATCCCGCCCATCGCCGTCAGCGGCCGCTCGAGGGCAGCGCAAAGGATGTCGGGGCGTCCGACCCCGACGCGCCCGGCGCGCTCGAGCTCGTCACGTCCGGGCCGGATGCCGGCACCGTCGACGGCGAGCCAGCGCCAGTCGCGGCCGGGCTGGCCGTCGCCAGGCTCGCGAGGTGGGTCTGGACCGTCCGGGCCACGTCGGTCGTGGGATCGATCTCGATGACCTTGTCCCACATCGCCCGGACCTGTGTCATGTCGGGCGGGTTCGTGCTGAGGTAGACGTACCCGAGGTCGTAGTAGG
>JAJYDP010000371.1 GCA_021777365.1 Chloroflexota bacterium
CCGGGGCAGGCGCAGCCGGCGCGGCCTGGGCGGGCTCATCGCCGGCCGCCGCCCGCCGGAACTCCCGGATGCTCTTGCCGATGGCGCCGCCCACCTCGGGCAGCTTGCCGGGCCCCACCACGATCAGCGCGATCGCCAGGATCAGGATGATGTGGATCGGGGAGATCCCTTCCAGCATGGCCAACTCCTTCTGCCGGGCCCCCGGTGTGGTCGGCAGGCCGCCTCTACTCGCGCAGGATACTGACCGCGGGCGGTGCGCGCCCGTGTCTGGAGGTCACGACTGTCCGGGACCATGGCGGTGTCCGCCCGCGCCGGGCCGGGGAGCGCCTCGACGCCCGCGGCCCGCCGCCAGTGGCAGGCCGGAGCCCCCGGGACTCTTGGATGCCCCGATCCGCCTCCGCCGGGGCATCCGCCACGCTCGCCCCGCCGGCGCGTTATTCACGCAGCGAGTCGTCCAGCGGCGGCGCAGGACGGCTCGCTGGTGTGCAACGCTTGCGGCGAGTCGCCGGACCGGTGGTGGGTTGCCGGTCGGGCGGCCGAGGAGGCCCGAGGTGGCGCAGGCGCAGTCGACCGGGGCGGTGCGGACGGCCGGGCGGGGCCGCACAGGCGGCTGGCTCGCAGCGGCGGCCAGCGGCGCCCTCCTGGGCGTCGGGCTCGCCTTCGCGGTCCTGCGCATCGCGCTGCCGAGCGAGCCGGCCCGCATCTCGTCCGACGTCTGGCCGTGGACGGCCCAGGGGGTCGAGGTCGTCCCGCTCGGCGTGGCAGGGCCGTTTCACGAGGGCGACGTGGTGACGGCCGTCGCCGACACCACCGTCGCGGTCCGCCTCGGCTCGCTGTGGCCGCCGTCACCGCTGCGCCCGATGCCCGACCGCCTTTCGTTCGACGTCCTGCGGGCCGGGAAGGTGGTCCACCTCGACGTCGCCCTCGGCCCGCAGCCGGTGGGCGGCCTCGTCGCGGCCGGCCTGCCGCTGCTCGGCTACACCCTCGTCCAGATGCTGGTGGCCGTGCTGGCCTGGCTGCGGCGGCTCGGCGAAGGCTGGCGGCGGGGCTTCCTGGTGGGCTCGGCCGCGAACGTCGCGAGCGCGCTGATCTGGGAGCTGGGGCTGCGCCCCTCGGACATCGTCCGGCCCGAGCCGATGCTGCCGCTGTTCCTGCTCGCGGCGCCCATGCACCTGCTGTTCTGGTCCTCCGTGGTGCACGTGCTCGTGTCGTGGCCCCGCCGCTGGGAGGCCGTCGCCGGCCGGCGCTGGGCGGTGGTCGCCCTGTACGCGGCGCCCCAGGCGGCGCTCCTGGCGGGCGTCTCGGCCCTGGGCGTCGTGAGCCCGAGCCCGCTCGACTGGGTCGGCTCCTGGAGCCGCGTCCTCGCCGTGGTGATCCTGGGCCTGATCGGCCTGGTGCTCGCGGCGCTCGCGCGGGCCTACCTGCGGACGCCGGCCGGCCACGACGCGTGGCTGCGGGTGGTGGCCGCCGCCTGCCTGTCGGTGGCGCTCGCCGTGGGCGTGCTGACGGTGGTGCCGACCATCCTGACGGGGCACCCGCTGCTCGGCCGATCGGTCGTGGCCGCCCTGGCCCTGCCGCTGGCGGTCGTCCTCATCGTGGGCGTGCTCCGCAGCCGCCTGTTCGAGGTGGACGTGCTGCTGGCCTCGCGGCGACGTCTGGTGGTGGCCCGGGAGGAGGAGCGCCGCCGCATCCGCCGCGAGCTCCACGACGGGATCGGCCCGATGCTCGCGGCGATGACGCTCAAGGTGGACCTCGCGCGGGACGTGCTCCGCTCCGACCCCGATGCCGCCGACCGTGCGCTCGAGGGCCTCAAGCGCGACACCCAGGCGTCGGTTGCCGAGATCCGCCGTCTGACCCGCGAGCTGCGCCCCCCGGCCCTCGACGAGCTGGGGGTTGTCGAGGCGATCCGGCAGCGCGCCCAGGAGCTCTCGACCGGGGCCGCCGGGGAGCGCGTCGAGATCAGCGTCGCGGCCGGGCCGCTGCCGGCGCTGGACGCGGCCGTGGAGGTGGCGGCCTACCGGATCGCGGCCGAGGCCATGGCCAACGTGGTCCGCCACTCCCACGCGCGCCACTGCCAGGTCAGGGTCAGCGCCAACGGGGCGCTGGTGGTCGAGGTGGACGACGACGGCGTCGGGTTCGCCGACGGCCGCGGCGCGGGGGTGGGCATGACCTCGATGCGCGAGCGGTGCAGCGAGCTCGGCGGCTCGCTGTCGGTGGAGCGCACCGCCGACGGGCGCACGGTGGTGCGCGCGGTCCTGCCGGTGGCGCCGTAGCCCGCGGGCAGCGGGTCGGCCGCGGTCCAGGACGGCGCGGTGGCGAACCTCCACGTCGCGGCCGGGTCCATCACCCGGCGTGCCCCGGGCCCCCCGTCTTCGGCCGGGCGCTCGAGGTCGTCCAGCCACGCGACCAGGTCCCGCGGATCCATCGGATGGGGGAGGAACCGGTCGAACGCCGCCGGGTCCACGTCCAGCGCGTCCCGGAGGCGTTCGACCGGGAACCCGCTCGCCAGGGCGATGGCCCTGCGTGGGCACCGCGCGAGCAGCCGCTGGCGGGCCAGGCGGGGAGACACCACGTCCTCCGGCCGGAGCACGATGACGTCGAACGGCTCCAGGCAGTCCGCCTCGAGCAGGTCCACGTGCCGCGGGAAGGAACGGCACGTGTGCCCAGACCGCTCGATGAGGCGCACTGCCAGTTGCCGGATCAGCGCTGTGTCATCGACCCACCCGACCCGCAACGGCATGCCCCGATGCTGCGCCCGCTGGCCGACCGCGACAACTGCGGCGGCTTCCCTATTCGCCCGGACGCACCAGTCCGGGCGGGTTCGGCCCGGGTCTAGGCGGACCCCAGCCCGGCATCCCGTGCCCGCACGATCGCCTGCGCCCGGTCGGCGACCTGGAGCTTGTTGAGGATGCTCGAGACGTGGTTGCGGACCGTCTTGTCCGACAGGCCGAGGCGCTGCGCGATCGCCGGGTTGGAGTCCCCCCGGGCGATCCGCTCGAGGACCTCGAGCTCGCGCTCGGTCAGCTCCGGGAACGCGGCCTCGGCGGGCGAGGGCGCCCGGCCCGAGAAGAACGCCATCACGCGCCGGGCAATCGCCGCGCCGAAGATGACCTCCCCCTGGGCGACGGCCCGCAGCGCCGAGAGCAGCTCGTCGCGGTCGGCGCCCTTGAGCAGGTAGCCGCTGGCCCCGGCGCGCATCGCCGAGAAGATGGAGTCGTCGTCCTCGAGCATCGAGACCACCACCACCTTGGGGGCGGCCTCGGCGGCGGTGATCCGGCGGGTGGCCTCGATGCCGCTCATGCCGGGCAGGCGCAGGTCCATCAGGACCAGGTCCGGGCGCAGCCGCGCGACGGACTCGAGCGCGCCCTCGGCGTCGCCGGCGGAGCCGACGGGCTCGAAGTCGCTCGACGCGGCGAGGGCGAGCGCCAGGCCCTCGCGGTACATCGGGTGGTCGTCCACCACGAGCACGCGCTGGCGGCGCGGCGGGTTGCCGGGCGCCACGGGAGCGTCGTCCATCACCGCCATGCTAGGCGCCGCCTGCGGGCGCGTCCCGGCCGTCCTGCACCCGGAGCCTGCGGCAGCGCAATCCCGGCCACCTTCCCGGCCACCCGGGACACCGCCCCCATGCGCCCGGGACAGCCGCCGCCGTACACCACGGGCAGGCCGCGGGACAGCCCGCGGAGCGGCAGCGGAAGGACGGCGGAGCCCCATGACCGACATCGTCAGCACCACGGGGATCGGGCTCCCGGCACCCGGCCGGATGGCGCCGATCTGGGACGCGGGCCTCGCGTACGACGCCTACCGGGGCCGCCTCTACGCCAGCGTCCTGCGCTCGACGCGGGACGAGGACCTGGCGGAGGACATCGTCCAGGAGGCGTTCCTCGAGCTCGTCAGGGCCGGCCAGCGCGGCGACCTCCCGGACAACGAGCTCGCGTGGCTCCACCGGGTCGCGTCCAACCGGGTCATCGACTGGTCCCGCAAGCGTGCCCGCTGGGCCGGTCACGTGCCCCCCTCCGAGGACGCCGAGGAGGCGCCCGAGGCCGCCGTCCTGCGCCGCGAGGCCCAGCGCGAGCTCCACGTCGCCCTCGACGCCCTACCGGACGACACGCGCCGGGCGCTCCTCCTCGAGGGACAGGGCTATCAGCCGGCGGAGATCGCACAGGCGATCGGCAGGACGGGCCAGGCGACGCGCACACTGCTGTGCAGGGCGCGGCGGCGCCTGCGCGACAGCCTTGCAGTTCAGCCCGCGTGAGCGGCGAGCCGAGGGGAGGGTGGCGATGGACGCCACGTTGTCGGTCTCCACGCCAGCGGCCGTCACTGACGGACGGCCCGCACTTGTGCTGCCGCTGCGCCAGCTGGTGCAGCTGTCGATCTACTGGTTCGGCATCAATGCGATCTGGGGCGCCATCGACGGCGTCATCCTCCAGGCGCGGATGGAATCGTTCGTCGGCGTCGGCAGCGCGGGACTGGCCCTGGCTGCCGCCAAGCTCGGCGGCGTGATCGTCGCCATCCTTGTCCAGCCCACGGTGGGCTCCATCAGCGACTACACGATGAGCCGGTGGGGCCGCCGCAAGCCGTACATCGCGATCGGCGCGGTGCTCGATGTGCTCTTCCTGATCGGCATCGCCACGTCGAACGTGTTCCTCGTCCTGGCGGCCTTCCTGGTCCTGCTCCAGTTCAGCAGCAACTTCGCCCAGGGGCCGTTCCAGGGCTACGTGCCGGACCTTGTGCCGGCGCCCCAGGTCGGCCTGGCCAGCGCGCTGGTCGGCGTCATGACCGTCCTGGGCGTCCTGGGCGGCCAGGTGATCGGCTACACGGGCTTCCTGCTGGGGGACGACTTCACGCTGCCGACGATCGCCGTCGGCCTGATCGAGCTCGCCACGGCCATCGGCACGCTCCTGTGGGTCCAGGAGGGCCGCCGGCCGAAGGACCGCGAGGGGCGGCCGTGGCGCGCGGTCGCCGCCGAGGCGTGGGGCACCGACATCCTGCGCGAGCGCAGCTACGTCTGGCTTGTGGCGTCGCGGCTGTGCATCCTCGCCGGCGTCGGGATGATCTACAACCTCAACGTCTTCTACATGGACCGCTCGATGGGCCTGGCGTCCACAGACAAGGCGCTGTGGGGCTACATCGCGAGCATCTGCATCGCGGTGACGATCCTCGTCGTCTCGATCCCGGCGGCCAGGCTGGGAGACCGGTACGGCCGCAAGGCGGTGATCTACGGAGCGTGCGCCGTCGGCGCGGCCGGCATGGGCGTGCTCGTGCTCGCTCCAGTCATGTGGATCGGGATCGTCGGCATCGTGGGCGCCGCCGCCGCCGCGGGCTCGTTCCTGGCGGTGGACTGGGCGCTCATGACCGACATCATCCCGAAGGCGTCGTCCGGGCGGTACATGGGCATGAGCAACGTGGCGACCGCCTCCGCGGGCCAGGTCGCCCTGATCGTGGGCGGGCCGCTCCTGACCCTGCTCCCGGGTGGAGCGGGGCCGCGGGCCAGATCGG
>JAJYDP010000372.1 GCA_021777365.1 Chloroflexota bacterium
GCGGCGCTCGAGGCCCACGTGGGGCAACTCCAGGACGCCCGTGTCCGGGAACAGCGCTTCGTCGCCGACGTGTCGCACGAGTTGCGGACGCCGCTCGCCGCGCTCGTGGCCGAGGCGTCGCTGCTGCGCGACCACCTCGAGACGCTCCCCGCCGACGCCCGTCGCGCGGGGGAGCTGCTCACGGCCGACATCGGCCGCCTCCGCCGGCTCGTCGACGACCTGATGGAGATCTCGCGCTTCGACACGGGGAGCGAACGCGCCGACTCGTCGGAGTTCGAGCTCGGGGCGTTCGTCCGGTCGACGGTCGCCGCGCGGCTGCCCGAGGCCCGGGTCGCCGTTCCATCCACGACCGACAGACCGTTGATCGTGGCCACCGACCCGCGCCGGCTCGAGCGGGTCCTGGGCAACCTGCTGGACAACGCACGGGTGCACGCGGGCGGACGCGACGTCGAGGTCGAGGCGCGCGTGGAGCCGGGCGGGGACGGAGGCGATGGGGAAGCGGTGGGCTCCGGTTCGCGCACGGTGCTCGTCCTGGCCGTCTCCGATCGCGGCCCCGGCGTGCCGCCCGGGGAGCTCCCGCACCTGTTCGACCGGTTCCACAAGGCCGACCCGTCCCGCCATCTCGGCGGCAGCGGCCTCGGGCTGGCCATCGCCCGCGAGCAGGCGCGGCTGCTGGGCGGCTCGCTCACCGCTGCGCCCAGGTTCGGCGGCGGCATGCGGTTCGAGCTGCGGATTCCCGTGACACCATCGTTACCCGCCGGCGATGAGGGGGCGACGGGCGAGATGCAGGCTGGGCCGCAGCTGGAACCCCACACGGAGTCGCTCAGATGAACCACGACGCGCGGCATCGGCACGCCGGCGACGGCCATGGGCCCGAGGACGGCCCTGAGCCGGCCGGCGGCCCGACCCGGCTCGTGGCCCTGCTCGCAATCATCTTCACCGTCGCCGCGTGTGCCCCGACCGTCGGCGATGCCGGCCCCCTCCCGTCCACGCCGGCCACATCCCCCTCGCCGGCGGGCGAGCCGATCTCGCCGGCCGTGTCGAGCGTGCTGCCGTCCGCCCCGGCGCCGTCGTCCGTGGCCCCACCCTCGCCGGGTTCCGCGGCGGCGTCGCCAGCCGCCGGGACGCCGATCCCGGGCACCACGCACCTGCAGGTCTACTTCTTCCTCGGCGACCGGCTCGTCCCGGTCCAGCGCGAGGTTCCCGCGACCGTCGCCGTCGCGCGGGCCGCGATGATGGCACTGCTGGCCGGGCCGGCGGCCGCCGAGTCGGCCGGCGCTGCCGGGTTGACCTCGGTGATCCCGGCCGGGACCGCGCTGCTCGACATCTCTGTCGGCGGGGGGACCACGGTCGTGGATCTCTCGGGCCAGTTCGAGTCGGGTGGGGGCTCGGCCTCCATGTTCGGCCGGCTCGCCCAGGTGGTCTACACGCTGACCCAGTTCCCCACCGTGAACGGCGTCACGTTCCGGCTGGACGGCCAACCGGTCACGACGTTCTCCAGTGAGGGCATCGTGCTGTCGGGGCCGTCCGCCCGGGATGATTACCGGGACTACCTGCCCGCGATCTTCGTCGACCGGCCGGCCTGGGGCGGGACGCTCCCGAATCCCGCACGCGTCTCCGGGGCCGCAGACGTCTTCGAGGCCCAGTTCATCGCGGAGATCGCCACTGCCGACGGGACGGTGCTGGCTCGACGGAACGTCTCCGCGTCGTGCGGCACCGGCTGCTGGGGTACGTTCGACGCGACCATCCCCTACCGGGTAGACCACGCACAGCCGGGCTGGATCACGGTCTACGACCTCTCGGCGCGCGACGGCACGCGCGAGAACGTGCGCTCCTACCCGGTCACGCTGGCGCCAGCCGCATAGGTTGCGCGGGTTCGCAGGCGTGCGGCACTCGGCTGCGGGCCCACGGAGACCACATCGTCACCCGTGTACTCCCCGGATCCGGAGCGAGAACCCCGCCGGCAGCCCGGCGCGGAGCGCCGCGTTGAGGGCCTCGAAGTCCGCGCCGGCCGGACCGACGATCTCCACCTCCTCGGTCGCCTCGATCGGGGCCGCAGTCGTTTCCACGCCAACAGGCACCCCGAGAACCGGTGGTGCAAGGACCTCCGCCCGGCCGGCCCCTGCCAGCCCCGCCACCGCGCCCGCCGGCTCCCTCGCCTCCGCTTCCGCGCCGGCGCGGACCCGGAGGTCGCCCCGGAGGACGCCGGCGTGATAGCCCAGGAGCGCGATCGCGACCACCAGGACCCCCAGCGGGCCGCTGAGATCGGATCCGAGACTCACGGCCTCCAGCCCGACGACGACGCGAATCGTCTCGTACAGGATCACCGCCAGCGAGGACGCGGCCGCGACGAGCGTCACGCCGCCCACCAGGACGAGGTACGCCCGGCGCGCCGTTGAGGCCGCCTCGATGCCGGGAGCCACGGCCGTCCGGGTCTGCACGCGGTACCACGCCGCGAGCCAGATCGGGGTGGCGACGATCGCGTAGCCGGCGAACTGGCTCACGTCATGGCGCCAGACCTCCTCGAGCCCGAGAACCGCCGACGGGCCGCCGAGAGCGACATCGAGCGCGATACCGAGCGTCCGCGCGGCGGCCACGCCCGCGAATGCGAGCCCGACCAACGAGACGAGCAATTCGACCAGCCGGTCCGTGGACGACCGTCGCGACTCGCCGCCGAAGGCGAACCCCTCACCCACGGCCCGACGCCGGTGCCACCACCAGGCGACCACGAACGGGATCGTCGAGAGCGGGGGCCCGACGACATCCTGGATGAGACGGGCCGGATCGTCGTATCCGGCGACTCCGAGGCCCCATGCGAGGACGGAGCCGACGGCCGCGGCGAGGGCGACGACGACGACCCCGACGCACGCCACGATCAGCCACATGGAGCACGCCACGCGGACCCGCGACCCGCGCTCCTCGACCACCCACGGATGGTCGGGCGCGACGAGACTGCCCGCGTAGCGCCAGTGCCCCACCCAGACGAGGCCGCCGACGAGGCCCTGGGCGATCGACGCGGTCACCGGGGCGACCCACCAGTCCGTACCGCCGGCGAGCGGCTCTCGCCCCACGGCCACGCTGAGCCCGGTCGCGATCAAGTCCGAGAGGGCAAACAGCGCGGCAATGGCCCCCACGAGCACGGCCCCGTACAGTTCGAGCCGCGAGATCCACGCCGACGCGCCGGTCATCGGCCCAGCCCGGACATCCCGCGCCCTCGTCCAGGCCAGGTACGACCACGCGAGGAGCGCGACGACGGCGATCGCCAGCGAGCCCGCGACGTCCGCGTAGTAGTCCAGGCGGGTCCCCGAGAGGTTGCGCAGGCCCTCGCGCAGCACGTCGGCGCTCGAAACGGCGCCGGCCCAGAGGGTCGCGCCAAGCGCGAGCGTGAAGAAGACGGCGCGGAGCACGGATCGTCGCTCGACCTCCGCCGCGGCGCCCCCGTTCCGGACCATCCGCTCGGTGTACCAGGTGTGCCCCAGCCACAGGGGGAGACCGACGAAGGTCAGGGCGATCGCGAGGCTCAGATCCTCCCGCGTGCGGTCGATGGCGGGCGTGATGAGCGTCTCACCGGTCGGCTCGAAGCCGAGCTGGTCGAAGAGGAGGCGCAGCAGGCTGACCAGGCCCGCGAGCAGGAGCCCGAGGCCCGCCGCGGACACACCGTAGAGATAGAGCCGCCGAGCCGTGAGCATCGGACCTGACCTCCCTCAGGTGTACGAGCGCTGGGTCCCGATCAACCGTTCGTCGATCCGCCACGAGCCGTTCTCGAGAACGAGACGGACCGTGTTGGTGTAGCGGTAGCGAGAGGATTGGAGGCCGGCCGAGTAGGTACGCTCCAGGGTCAGGTGGAGCGTTGCCCGGTCGCCGCTCCGCTCCGCCCGATCGATCCAGACGCGGACGTTCTGGTCCGCGTCGGAGCGTGCCGTGCTCTCGTCGATGAATGCCGAGAGGGTCATCCCGGAGCGGACCCGCGCGGAGAAGTAGGTGTAGGCGGTCTCGTAGTCGTTCGCGTCGAACGCCGCCAGGTAGCGCTGGTAGGCCCCCTCCGGCAGATCGGGGGCGTACGTCGTGGGCCGTGCGGCGAGGAACAGGACGGACGCGATCGCCGCGACGACGAGCAGCGCCACGACACCAGCGATCGCAACGAGCGGGCGACGTGCGCCTGCGGCGGGCCCCGCACTCGGCACCGCTGACGAGGCGCCCATGATTACCCCCCTGCGCCCTTGCCGGAACGTACCGGGCTCGTCCCCGCAGCGCGTACTGTCCGCCGCCGTACTCCGCGGGACAAGTGCCGGTAGGCCCACGCTCCTCGCCCCCGGTCCGCCTCCCGTCTGTCGCGGACTCCGGGCGAGCCCGAGGCGGGTCGCGCTGAGCGGGGGCCCGGCCTCATCACCTGCCGCGCGGCGGCAGGTCCGTGTCCCTCGTGATTCCCACCGCGCGCGCCATTGCCACGGCCGCGGTCCGGGAGGTCACCCCGAGCCTGGCGTACGCGTGCGACAGGTGCGTCTTCACCGTATTGGGCGACACCACCAGCCGCCCCGCGATCTCGTCGTTCGAGAGGCCGCTCGCCAGCAGTGCGAGGATCTCGGCCTCGCGGGCGGTGAGCGGCCCGTGCAGTGGGATCATGGCGCCGGTCCGGTCGGCCGCGGGAGTCGCCAGCGCTGCTGGCGGCGAACCGGGCGCGCGGGCCTGACTCCGCGCCAGGGCGCTGCCGCCCAGCAGGACGACCAGCGCGAACGCGCACAGCGCCGCGAGGTCGAGCGGCCGGTCCGCGTTCCCCGTCCCGGCTGGGTACGGGTCCCGGCTGGGTACGGCCATTGCAGGTCGATGAGCACCGCGGCGACGAACGCCGTGACCAGGCTGGCCCAGAAGCCTGCCAGGCGCGCGGTCGCCATGACCGCGACCACCACCGGCAGCAGGGCAACGTCGAGGCGTCCGGGGGCGAGCGCCAGCCCATCGACGGAGCGGCGCGCGGGCGAGTAGCGTCCCTGTCCAGGGAGTATGCGGGTCGCAATATCCCCTCCAGCGTTGCCGGGGCCGCTAGCCGTGCGACAAGGGGTCACCGCGATCGACGGCGGCGCACCCGACGCGCTCCTGGGCCCCCCGGACTCCGGGGTCGGTGCGCCTGCCGATCGGGATCGCCCGGCGGAGACCCTGCTGCTCCGGGTGCCGCCGATCCCGAACCGACTGCTGTCGGCGTTCAAGGCCCGTCGGTACCGCTGTGGGGGATATCGCCCGCAGCAGGCGCGCGAGGTCACACAGGTCCAGCCGGCGCCAGGCCTGCGGTGGCAAACCGGCTCGGGCGCGACGAGTCACCGGCCGCGACGATCGGGCTCCGGCACGACGATCGGGCGGCAGGTGGCCCCGACGATCGGGCGGCTGGTGGCCCCGACGATCGGCGGCAGGTGGCCCCGGCGATCGGGCGGCTGGTGGCCCCGCCCCGGCGATCGGCGGCTGGTGGCCCCGACGATCGGCCCGCCCCCG
>JAJYDP010000373.1 GCA_021777365.1 Chloroflexota bacterium
GGCCGGCCCGAACGAGACGTGCCCGTGCTCGTCGCGGTGCGATTCGGCGAGGGCAAGGGTGGGCGGAAACACGAAGCGCTTCCAGGAGGTCGGCCCGACGGCGTAGGCGAAGTACCGCTCGTCGGCATGGTCCACCAGGCGATACCGGCCCGGGGCCTGCTCCGACCCGACCCCCCTGGGGAGGTCCCCGACGGTGCGGACCTCGCCGTACACGATCGCGCCGTCGGCCACGGTGGGACCGATCACGGTGCGACCGTCCTCGGCGAGCAGGTCGATGAGCTGCTGGAATCCGGCGCGGGGCAGGAAGCCGGCCGCGCTCCTCGTGTCGGTTGTCACGTCGATCCTGGCTACCTCGCGAACAGGTCGAGCATCTGGAGCCGGGTGGCGTTGAGCCGCCGCGCCAGGGCCTGCAGCACCCGCGGGTAGAGCACCGCGGCCAGGTCGTGGTCGGCCGCGAGGGCCGCCCGCAGGCCAGGTCCGTCGAGCGCGAGCACGTCGACCGGCTGCAGCGCGACGACCGTCGAGGTGGAGCGGTACGGGGGGACGAGCGCGGACTGCCCGAAGATGTCGCCGGGCTCGACGGTCAGGATCGTGATCCAGCCCTGCTCGGGGACCAGGGTCCGCAGCGAGACGCGCCCGCTCAGCACGATGCCCAGCTCGTTCGCCAGCTGGCCCTCGGTGAGGAGCGTGGTGCCGGCGGACGCCTGGTAGCGCCGGGACAGTGCCGCGAGGCGCACCTGGGTGTCAGGCGGCAGGTTGGCGCCGAACCAGGTCGCGTTCAGGAGCGCCACGAACTCGGCGTCGTGTTCGGTCCGAGACGTGGAGCCCTCGGTCTGAGGCATCGAGTGGACCTCCGTTTGGGGGCAGGCGGGACGGGCCGCTGCAGGCCCATGGGACCATCTCCTCGGTCCACGGGGACAGGGCCTGCGGTCACGCGAACGCGGTCCGTCCTTCCCGCGCTCTCGCCCCGCTCTCGGGGCGCCCTTCACGGTACGATGAAACGGTGCGACTCCGTGGCGGGCGCGTCCGCCGTGCGGCGACCTATGGCATCTCCGGCGCGCTGATGGAGAGCGCGTTCACCTCGGCCCGATTGTCGCGCGTCGCGCGGTCCCCGCGCCTGGCGGGCCCCGCCACGGCCTGGATGCTGCCGATCTATGCGCTCGCGCTGCCGCTGTTCGAGCCCGCGCACGAGCGCCTCCGGGACCGGCCGGCATGGCAGCGGGGCGCCACGTACGCGGCCGGGATCCTGGCGGTCGAGGCGGCCACCGGCTGGCTGCTCAGGCGGGCGACCGGGCAGTGCCCGTGGGACTACGCGGGGCGGACCCGCTGGCACGTGGCGGGGCTCGCGCGCCTCGACTACGCTCCGTTATGGGCCGCGGCCGGCCTCTGCGCGGAGCGCCTGCACGACGCGATGACCGCCCCGTGCGCTACACTCCCCGGGCGTGGGCCGGTAGCTCAACGGTAGAGCAGCTGCCTCTTAAGCAGCGGGTTGAGAGTTCGAGTCTCTCCCGGCTCACCACCTCCTCAGCGGGTCAGTCGACCGGGACGGGCGCGGCGCTTCCCGGTGCACGGCCGGAGCCCCAGGCTTGCGTCCCGCCGCCGACCGGCGCGAGCGGCACCGGCCGGCCGAGCAGGTAGCCCTGGCCGCCGTGGATGTCAAGCGCCACCAGCGTCGCGAGCTCCCCCTCCGTCTCGATCCCCTCGGCGATCAGACTGCAGCCGACGGCGTCGGCGAAGTGGTGCAGCCCCGCGAGGAGGGACTGGCGGGCCGGGTCGGTGTCGATCCCGGCCACCAGCGAGCGGTCGATCTTCACGATCTGCGGCCGAAGCTCCAGGATGTGGCGCAGGCTCGCGAAGCCGGCCCCGGCGTCGTCGACGGCGACCTGCACGTCGATCCCGAGCGCCGCGACCGCCGCGCGGAACGCCGCGTAGTCGTTGATGGCCTGGTGTTCGGTGACCTCCAGCACCAACCGTCCCGGGTAGCTTGCGACGATGGAGCGCAACGGCTCACCGGCCACGATGACCGCCGGCGAGACGTTCACGTTGAGCCACGGGCGAGCGGGCAACGCCACGGCCGCCCGCAGCGCCGCGGTCAGCGCGGCGATCTCCAGCTCGGTGCCCAGCCCCACCGCGGCCGCCTCCCGGAACTGCTCGTCCGGGGGCGTGCCGTCGTCGAACCGCGTCAGCGCCTCGTAGCCGATCACGGCGAGGCTGGGGAGGTCGACGATCGGTTGGAAGACCGGCCGGAACGCGCGCTGCTCGACCACGTTCCGGATCCGCTCACGGGTCCGGCTGAGCTGGGCGCGCGACGAGATCGAGGGCCCCAGGACCGCGCTCGCGATCGCCGCGAACTCCACCAGAGCGGGCAGCCGCTCGGTCAGGCGGTCTGACGCCTCCGGGTCGGACGACCCTACCTCGAGCAGCCCGACGACGTCGCGGTCGATCCGCAGGGGGACGTAGCCGAGGGCGCGCACGTGCAGCTCGTGGAACGCGCGGTTGAAGGGGTGACCGCGCTCCTTCACCCATCCCTGCACCCACGGGCCCTCGACGGCACGCGAGCGCAGCTCGCGGGTGCGCGCCTCGGGCAGGCGATGGCAGTCGATGGGTCGCCCACTCGAGGCCGCCGCCCCGAGCGGCGTGGCACGCCCGTCCGGATCGAAGGCGAGCACCAGCGCCAGCGTCGCCTCCGGGAGCTGGGCGATCTGCCGGCAGACTGCCTCGGCGGTCTCCTCGGGCGTGGCCTGTGGGTGGAGGGCGGCCAGCGCATGTGCGACCAGGGCGCGCTCGCGGGCACGTGCCTGCTCGCGGGCCTCGGCCTGCCGCTCCCGCGTCACGTCCCGCTTCACCGCCACGTAGCCAGAGGTGGCGCCCGTGGGGCTGCAGACGGGGGAGATCGTGGCCTCCTCGGTGATGAGCGAGCCGTCCTTGCGGCGGTTGACGAGGTCGCCCTCCCAGGAACGTCCGGCGGTGAGGGTCTGCCACATCGCCGCGTAGAAGGCGGGCGACTGCGCCCCGCTCTGGAGCAGCCGCGGATTCCGGCCGATCACCTCGGCACGCGAGTAGCCGGTGACCCGCTCGAAGGCGGGATTGACGTACTCGATGGCCCCGGTCACGTCGGTCATGAGGACCGATTCGGTCGACTGCTCGATCACGGTCGCCAGCCGGAGGCGTTCGGCCTCGGCCGCCGCGGCGCCGGCACGTGCCCGCAGCGTCTCGACGCCGCAGGCGAGGTCGGCCGCCAGCTCCTCGCGGCGTAGATGACCAGGGTGCCGAAGACCGCCTCGCCGCTGCGCAGGGGCAGCGCCGCGAGCGAGCGGTAGCCGCGCGCGAGCGTCTCGGCGCGCCAGGCGAGCGTGGGATCGGACGCCACGTCGTGGCTCACCACCGTCCGGCCCTCCCGGATGGAGACGCCCGCCGGCTCCCCGCCCCCCTGGCCATCGAGGTGCCAGCTGAGGGCGATGGCGTCGAGGTAGCCGCCGTCCCTTCCGGCCCGGGCCGCCGGACGGATCGACCCCGCCGAGTCGTCCGTGCGGTACCCCACCCATGCGTCGCGGAAGCCGCCCGGGTCGACGACGGCCCGGCAGATGGCCTCGAGAAACTCGGGCTCGCGTTCAGCCCGCACGAGGGCCTGGTTGGCCGCGCTGAGTGTCCGCTGCACCCGGATCAGGCGGGCCAGGGCCGCGTCGACCGCGCGCTGCTCGGTGACGTCGCGAGCCACCCCCTCGAGCGCCAGGTACTCTCCGTGTGCGTCCATCACCGGCGTGCTGCGCTGCTCGAGCCAGACCCAGTGTCCGTCGGCGTGGCGCGCGCGCAGGACCATCGGCCGGGTCTCGCGCCAGGTGCCGGAGATCGGGTCCAGCAACGGCAGGTCGTCCGGATGGACCACGCGGGCGAGGAGCCCGGGATCCGCGTGGAACGCCTCGGGCGGATACCCGAGCACCCGCTCGATCGCCGGGCTCACGTACTCGAAGGCGGGAGCGGGCTCGAGCGCGTACCGGAAGATGACGTCCTGGACGTGCTCGGCGAGCAGCCGGAGGCGGCGCTCCCGGGTCTCCAGTTCGCCCGCCTGTCTCGCCCGGAGCGCGTCATGGCGGTGGAGCATGATGGCCAGCAGCAGGCCGGTCACCGCCACGAAGGCCGAGCCCTTGAGCGTCTCCACCGCGGTCCGGACACTCGGGTCCGGGAACAGCAGGCCCGCGACCTGGTCGCTCAGCGCGATCCAGAGCGCCGCGCAGACGACGTAGACGAGCACGATCGCCCTGCCCGACGGCGCGCCCACGCGGCCCCCGGGCGCAAAGATGCTCGGTCGACCGTTGAGCGGCGGCACAGCGTGTCTACGGTCGAGGACGGGTCACCCGGTCGCCATGACCCGAAGGTACGGGTCTCGCGGCCAGAAGGATCCGCCGTCCTGGACCGCGGGCCTCGTGCGGACCACGGCGACGGCGCCGACGGACGAAGCGTCGCGACGGTGCCCCGGGACGCGCCGAGCGGTTGGCCGCCCCGGCGGCTCGCCCGCGATCAGAGCGCAGCGATCGCCGATGCCGCCACGTACCGCGGGTAAGCCGGATACCACATGGCGTCGTCGATCGCCCGCTCGATCTGCTCGTCGTGGATGCCGCGTCCCACCCCGCAGTCACGGGCCTGGCACACCACGCGCACCGCGATGGCCCGCGTCACTTCGCGCAGCGAGCCGACCGGCGGGTAGAGCGAGCCGGCCGCGAGCCGCTCCGGTGTCGCCATGTCGGCCAGGGTGTGGGCGGCGACCAGGAACATCTCGTCCGTCACCTCGCGCGCGTCGGCGACGATCGCACCCAGGCCCACGCCGGGGAACACGAACACGTTGTTGGCCTGTCCGATCAGCCGCGGCTCGCCCGCGACCTCCACCGGCGGGAATGGGCTGCCGGTCGCCACGATCGCGCGGCCCTCGGTCCACCGCAGGATGTCCTCGGGAAGCGCCTCGGACTTGGACGTCGGGTTCGAGAGCGGCATCACGATGGGGATGCGCGCGTGCTTCGCCATTTCCCGGATGGCCGCCTCGGTGAACGATCCGGGGGTTCCGCTGGTGCCGATCAGCATGGTTGGCCGCATCCGCCGGACCACCTCCTCGAGGTCGAAGGGGCCCTCGCCGACGAACCCGTGCGCCGCCATGACCTGCGGCGTCATCGCGAACTCGAGCTTGTCGGGGTCCAGCGGCGCGCGACCGGTGTGCACCAGGCCGTGCGTGTCGAGCATGGCGATCGCCTGCGCGACCGTGGCTCGTTCCGCTCCCTCGCGCTCCATGGCGACGCGCACCAGGCGCGCGACCCCGACGCCGGCCGCCCCGGAACCCACGAACACGAGCCGCTGGCGATGGAGCGGCTCATCGAGGATGCGCAGCGCGGCGATGAGCCCTGCGAGCACCACGCCCGCGGTGCCCTGGATGTCGTCGTTGAAGCTGGCGACGCGGTGCCGGAATCGGTCCAGGATGCGGATCGCG
>JAJYDP010000374.1 GCA_021777365.1 Chloroflexota bacterium
GAGCATGGGCCTCGGGCCCGGGCCGGCGGCCTGGAGGCCGGAGGCATCGAGCCCGGCGGTGGCGTTGCCGGGCCCGGTGCCGACAACCAGCCCCGGGGTGGCGTTGCCGGGCCCGGTGCCGGCAACCAGCCCCGGGGCGCCGATGCCGGGCCAGAGGCCGACAACCAGCCCCGGGGTGCCGATGCGGGGCCTGAGGCCGATAACCAGCCCGGCGGCCCCGGGCCTGGCCCCACGCTGCCCGAGGTGCAGGCCGCGTTCGCGGAGATGGTGGCGGCGCGGCGCCCCGCGGCACGCATCGACCGGCTGGTCGCGCTCCTCGACCTGCTCGATCCCCTGGGCGCCATGTACGTGGTGAAGGTACTCAGTGGAGACCTGCGGATCGGCCTCCGGGGAGGGCTGCTGGAGGCGGCGATCGCCGCAGCGTTCGGACGGCCGCTCGAGGACGTGCAGCGCGCGATGATGGCGAGCGGGGACGTCGGGGAGGTCGCGGTCCTGGCGCGCGAGGACCGTCTCGCCGAGGCGCGCCCGGCGCTGTTCCGGCCGCTGCTCCCGATGCTTGCCTCGCCGGCCGGGGATGCGGCGGAGATCGCGGATCGGCTGGGGCCGCCACTCTGGGCCGAGGACAAGTACGACGGGATCCGGGCGCAGCTCCACAAGCTCGGGAGCGACGTGCGGATCTTCAGCCGGGACCTGCACGACATCACCGGCCAGTTCCCCGAGGTTGCCGACGCGGCACGGGCGATGCCCTGGGATGGCATCCTCGACGGTGAGCTGCTGGCGATGGAGGAGGGACGGATCCTGCCCTTCGCGCGGCTGCAGAATCGGCTCGGGCGCACGGCCCCGGGTCCCGAGGTGCTCGCCGCCGTGCCAGCCGGCTACGTCGTCTTCGACGCGATCGCGCTGTCGGAGGGCGAGCCGGCACCCCGCGACGTCCGCTCGCTGTCCGTGGCCGGGTCCGTCTCTCGCGAGGTCCGGCCGCTGCTCGGGCTGCCGCTCGCCGAGCGCCGCACGCGCCTCGAATCGCTGGCCCTGCCCGATCGGATCATCCTCGGTCGTCTCGAGCACCCGGTCTCGGCGGTTGAGCTCGATGCCGCGTTCGACGCGGCGCGGTCCCGCGGCAACGAGGGGCTGGTGGTCAAGGATCCCGCGAGCGGGTACACGCCGGGGCGCCGGGGCCTCGCATGGCTGAAGCTCAAGAAGGCGCTGGCCACGCTGGACTGCGTCGTGGTGGGCGTCGAGGTCGGGCACGGCAAGCGGCATGGCGTCCTGTCGGACTACACGTTCGCCGTGCGCGACGACCGGCCCGGCCGGGAAGGCCAGCTCGTCACCGTCGGCAAGGCCTACAGCGGGCTCACCGACCGGGAGATCGCGGAGATGACGCGCTGGTTCGAGGCGCACACACTGCGGCGGATGGGCCGGTACCGGCTGGTGGAGCCGACCGTGGTGGTCGAGGTGGCCTTCGATCGAGTACAGCCCTCGGCGCGGCACGCCTCCGGGTTCGCCATGCGGTTCCCGCGCATTGCGCGGCTGCGACCCGACAAGCAGCCGTCGGAGGCCGACTCGCTCTCGGCGGTGGCGGCGCTGGCCCGCTGAACGGGCGCGTCCGATCGGCCGCCGCCGGCCGAAGAACCCTCTCCGATCGGGCGAGGAGCCGGCGGGCCGAGCCGGCGCCGCGGAGCGTTGTCTGCTATTGCACGCCAGGAGAGCTGTACGCGGTCGCGGGGCATGCGGAGGGGCGGGTCCGAGGGTCTCGGCCGCCCGTTCGTGCGGCAACTCGGCCGTATGGGGACCGCGGACGCTCACGCCGGGGCACGGCCGGACACGCAGGGCTCGCGTTGTGTCCAATAGCGACGATCGGCGAAGATGACCGGCTGATGCACGGCAGGCGTGCGACAGCGGATCCGGGTCGTGGTGGCCGGCCAATGCACGGCGGGCGTGCATCAGCCATGCACCGCCACGTACCCGCCGATGCCCAGCCAGCGTGCGACAGCCACGGTGCGGCAGAGCGCACGCGGCCGGTGCCGGACGAGTACAGAGGGTTCCCCGCGGCTGCCTCGCACGCCATACTGCAACGCATGGCACACCTGGTCTTCGGCTACGGTGAACCCCATCCGCAGTTCCAGTCGGAGCTGGCCGCCGCGAAGGTGCGCCGGCTCGTCTGCTGCACCGACGCGTTCGTGGTCCGCGGCACGCTCCAGGCCCAGGTCCGGCGGCTCACGGACGCCCTCAACAACCCGGCAGAGCCATTCCTGGTGCTGGAGGACGTCACGTTCGAGGCCCACGGGTCGGGCACGCTCGTCCAGACCGCCGCGTTCGCCCAGGTGAACCTGTCGACGGTGCTCTTCGCCTACGAGCTCGACGACGAGACGAGCACCCCGCCCGAGCTGCGCACCGTCAAGGTCACGCAGCGGGCGATGGTCAGCATCCCTCCGTTCCGCCTCGTGGGTGACATCCACCTGCTCCCCGAGCGCAGCCTCCGCCAGGCGCTGGAGGAACTGCTCGGCCAGTTCGTGCCCCTGACCAGCGCGACGTTCCAGTCCGAATCGCTCGGCGTGCCGGAGACAGGGGTCGCGATGCTCGCCTTCAACCACGCCCGCTCGCAGATCCTCGCACCGTACGAAGAGGAGACGGCCGACTCGGGCGCCGGGAGCTGATCACCGGCGATGACCGGCGATGGCGGAACGGCCGACTCGGGCGCCGGGAGCTGATCACCGGCGATGGCGGAACGGCCGACTCGGGCGCCGGGAGCTGATCCCCGGCGGCGCATCGAGCGCCGGCGTCCTCAGCGGTTGCGCGGGCGATCCATCTCAGCGGTTGAGCGGCAGATCCATGCGGGCGCTCCACTCGGCCCAGCCCGCGTCGTACACCCCGACATCCGGGTAGCCGAGCAGCGTCAGCGCGAAGGCGACCTTGGACGCGCCGATCCCGCTGCCGTCGTAGACGAGCACCCGCCGATCCCGCGAGACGCCTGCGCGCTGGAAGATCCCGGCGAGCTGTTCGGCCGACAGGAAGTGCTGCCCGTCGCCCGCGGTGAGCAGGACGGCCGGGACGTTCACTGCGCCGGGGAGGCGACCCAGGCGACCCGAGTCTCCCTGCTGACCGGCGAAGTCGGCCGGGCTCCGCGCATCGACCACGTCCACGTTGTTCGACCCGATGAGGTCGCGCACGTCGGCGGTGGACAGCCGCCGGCGGGGCTCCAGCCGCGGGGTGAACGTGGCGGGCTCGGCCTGCAGCTGCGCCGTGCTGGACGGCCGGCCGCTGGCCACCCACGCGGGCCAGCCGCCGTCGAGGACGCGCACCGCGTCGAACCCGTAGGTCTGGAGGCTCCACCACACGCGGCTCGCGTAGAGGCCGCCCGTGTCGTCGTAGCAGACGACCGTCATGCCGTCGCCGACCCCCGCCCGGGACATGGCCGCGGCGAATCGGTCGGGGCCGGCCAGCTGCAGGGGGGTGGGATCGTCCGGGTCGGCCAGGTCCGTCATCCAGTCCATGAAGACGGCTCCCGGGATGTGCCGCTCGGCGAAGAGCTGGCGGGCGGTGAGGTCCGCGCGCCAGCGGCAGTCCAGGATGCGCACCGACGAACGGGAGACCTGTTCCGCCACCCAGTCGATCGTGGCGAGCAGCTCCGGCCGGGCGAAGGATGCGGGCATCGCCGGTATCATAGCGGCCCATGGATCGGCCGGACCCCGACGAGCAGGCGCGGGTCGACGCGGCGCGAGCCCAGCTGCCCGCGCTCGAGGCTTCGATCTACCTCAACACCGGTAGCTCCGGTCCGCTGCCGCTCACGGCCGACGAGGCGCTGCGCCAGCTCGAGGACTACGAACTGCGATACGGTCGTGCGGGCCACGACGCGTACGAGGAGCTCCTGGCGCGGATGGCCGAGTGCCGGGCCGCGGTCGCCGCCGTGCTGCACGCGTCCCCCGACTCGGTCGCGCTCACGCGCTCGACCACCGACGGGCTGAACGCCGCGGCCTGGTCGATCGACTGGCGACCCGGTGACGAGGTCGTCACGACATCGCTCGAGCACCGCGGCCTGCTGGCGCCCCTGGCCGCCCTGGCGGAGCGCGGGGTGGCGGTGCGGGTGGCCGATGTCGGGGACGGCGGTGACGCCGACGCGACGCTGGCGGCGATCGAAAGCGAGCTCTCGCCCCGCACCCGGCTGGTGGCCGCCTCGCACGTCTCGTGGATCACCGGTGCGGTCCTCCCCGTCGCGCGCATCGCGGCGCTGGCGCGGGGGGCAGGAGCCTGGAGCGCGATCGACGGTGCCCAGTCTGCCGGCGCGATCGACGTGGATCCGGCGGCCATCGGGGCGGACTTCTACGCGATCCCCGCGCAGAAGTGGATGCTCGGACCGGAGGGGATGGGCGCACTCTGGGCGTCGGAGCGCGCCATCCGGGACGCGCGCCAGCCGTACGCCGGGTGGTGGACCACCGATGAGGCCACCGCCCACGGTGCGCCGGTGGACGGGCCGTCCGGGGCTGGCGGATCCCCTGGGGGTCGCGTCGATCCGCCGGGGGCCACCGGATCCCCCGGGGCCAGCGGATCGTCCGGGGCCGGCGGGTCCCTTGGGGCCGGCACCGATCGGCCGGGGGCCGGCCCGCATCTCGCGGGGCATGGACCGCTCGCCCTGCGACCGTGGCCGGACGCGCGCCGCTTCGACACCACCGGCTTCCACCGCCCGTCGGTGGCCGCCTTCGGGCGGAGCACGGGCTGGCTGGCGATGCATGTCGGGCTGCCGTGGATGTACAGCCGCGGGCCGAGGCTGGCCGGCATGGTCGCCGACGGACTGGCGTCGATCCCGGGCGTGTCCGTGCTCACGCCGCGCGGCAGCATGGCAACCCTGGTCACGTTCCGGGTGGCAGGCTGGACCGCGGAGGAGGCGCTGGACGCCCTGCAGCGACGAGTCTTCGCCATCCTCCGCACGGTCCCGGGCATGGACGCGCTGCGCGCAAGCGTGGGCTGGTTCAATTCGGAGGCCGAGCTCGACCGGTTCCTCGAGACGGTCGAGGAGGTGGCGCGGCACACCCCGGCCACGTTCCCGCGCCGGGCCGAGCTCACCATCCTCGACCAGTGAGCACCCCGCGAGGTTGAGCACCCCGCGAGGTTGAGCACCCCGCGAGGTTGAGCGCCCCGCCCCGCTGAGCGCAGTGCGCCACCGAGCGGGTCGCGACCCGGGTGTGGGACCGCGGGCCGCGACCATGCCGATCGAGTTCGCGGGCGGGGTATCCTCGTCCGGGCCGGGGGAGTAGCTCAGCGGTTAGAGCCGCCGTCTTATACACGGCACGTCGTGCGTTCGAATCGCACCTCCCCCACCAGTGCCGGTCGCAGGCACGACGTCGCTGGGTGAGTCCTGCCCCGGCTTCGGTCAGATGGGCCGTCCGGCCCACCCCGGGAGCGACCGTCTTTCCCTTACCCGCGGGGAGCCCGCGGGTGCAGCCTCGGGCCGCGCGTGCCCCGCGCGTCGCT
>JAJYDP010000375.1 GCA_021777365.1 Chloroflexota bacterium
GGTCAACCATCGCGCCGAAGACGGCGCGTGCCGCCAGCACGATGCCGACGCCGACCCCGACGATGACCGCGGAGTGCCCGAGGGAGAAGAAGAAGCCGGTGCCGAGCGGGCGCTTGCCGTCGGCCATCAGCTTGCGGGTGGTGTTGTCGATGGCGGAGATGTGGTCGGCGTCGAAGGCGTGCCGGAACCCGAGGAACCAGGCCGTGATGGCGACACCGGCCCCAACGCCGAGACCGGCGCTGCTGCCCTCGCCCTTGTAGTCGAAATGGTGCGGCATCACGTACAGCACGAAGATGCCCCAGCCCACGACGTTGAGCGCCAGGATGAAGGCGAGCATCGCGCCGAACCTGGCCCATTCGCGCGCTGTCATCACTGCGGCGATGGCATGCAGCCGCGCTCCGATGGCTGACCGTGTCACTGATCATCCTCCATGTACCGGAGGACGAAGAGAGCCCCTGCGGGGCCGGGATGACCGTCCCGCAGCGAACCGCCCTTCCTCCGAGGACTCGCGTTCGCTGGCGGGCCAGGCCAGGCGACCGGACTCATTCCCTCGGAAGGGCATGACCGTTGCGGGACAGTGCCGGGCTCTCACCGGACTTCGCTGGCTGACCGCCGCCCCAGGATGGCCTGGGGCCAGTCGGAACGTAACAAGTCAGGCGGGGCAGCCGTCAAGACCCAGCCGTGCAACAAAGGAAGTTCCTAAACATTCCGCGGGCTGGCCGCATAGCCCGCAGCGCACCAGGATGCGGCCATCGGCAGGCCTACGGCGCATCACGCGCACGCGGGGCATCCATGATGGACCGGGCCGGTAGCGACCAGATCCGTTCTTCCCCGTAGCATGAGGCCACGCCCGTAGCGCAGGAACCCGGTGAGATTCCGGGGCGGTTCCGCCACTGTGACATCCGGCAGGATGCAGCCAGACACTGGCCACGGGATGATCCTGCCGTTCGACGGGGCGAGAACCCCGGAGGAGGTACCGAACGATGGCCAGTCCACCGGTCCCTTTGACCCCCGTGCGCATCGCGCTGCTGTCGACGTCCGACACCGACCTGCTCTCCGCGCGGGCCAGCAGCATGCGGTACGCGTGGGCCAATCCGAGCCGCGCCGCCGACGCGGAACTGGCCGCCGCCACGGCGGGTGCCGACGTGGTGGTCGTGCGGCTGCTCGGCTCACCGCACGATCTGTGGCCGGGCCTGTCGGCCGTTCGCCAGGCCGGCACCCCGCTGGTGATCCTCGGCGGCGAGCAGCAGCCAAGCGCGGAGCTGATGGAGCTGTCCACGGTGCCGATGGGCGTGGCCGCGCAGGCGCACCGCTACCTCGCCGAGGGCGGCCCGCGGAACCTCGCCCAGCTGCACGCGTTCCTGTCCGACACCGTGCTGCTGACCGGCGAGGGATTCGAGCCGCCCGCGGTCGTCCCCGCGTGGGGCTACGCCGCCCGGCCGGCCGCCGAAGAGCCGGCTCTTCTCCGCGTGGGCGTGCTGTACTACCGCGCCCACGAGGTCAGCGGCAACAGCGGCTTCGCTCACGCGCTCGCGGACGCCATTGACGCCACCGGCCAGGCCGTGGGCGTCCCGGTCTTCGCCGGCTCGCTCCGCTCGGCCCCTGCCGACCTGTACGAGGCCCTCGGCACGCTGGACGCGCTGGTCGTGACCGTACTCGCCGCCGGCGGCAGCGTCCCGGCGAGCGCGAGCGCCGGAGGAGACGACGAGGCGTGGGATGTCGAGCGGATGGCCGCGCTCGACATCCCGGTCCTGCAGGGCCTGTGCCTGACCGGCAGCCGGGCCGCGTGGGAGGCCTCGCAGGAGGGCGTCACGCCGCTGGACTCCGCCACGCAGATCGCGATACCGGAGTTCGACGGGCGCATCATCACCGTGCCGTTCTCCTTCAAGGAAATCGACGCCGACGGGCTCCCGCGCTACGTCGCCGACCCCGAGCGGTGCGGCCGGGTCGCCCGGATCGCGGTCGGCCACGCCCGGCTCCGGCGCCTGCCCAACGCCGGCAAGAAGCTGGCCCTGGTGCTGTCCGCCTACCCGACCAGGCACGCGCGCATCGGCAACGCGGTCGGCCTCGACACCCCGCTGTCCGCGATCCGGCTGCTGCGCCGCCTGCGCGCCGCCGGCTACGACCTCGGCAGCGGCAACGCGGTGACGGAGATCCTCGACGGAGCCGGCCGGCCCGAGGCCGCTGACGACGCCGCGGCGGGGGACGCGCTCATCCACGCCCTCATCGCCGCGGGCGGCCAGGACGAGGAGTGGCTGACCAGCGGTCAGCTCACCAGCGCCCACGTGCGCATCACCAGGGACGAGTACGAGGCCTGGACCGCCGGCCTGCCGGCCGGCCTGCGCGAGGCCGTGACGCGGGCGTGGGGGCCCTCCCCCGGCGGGTTGTTCGTCAACGACGCCGGCGAGCTCGTGCTCGCCGCGCTGCGGGCGGGGAACGTCGTCATCCTCATCCAGCCGCCGCGCGGGTTCGGGGAGAACCCGGTCGCGACCTACCACGATCCCGCCCTTGCGCCGAGTCATCACTACCTGGCCGCCTACCGGTGGATAGCGCACGGATTCGGCGCCCACGCGGTGGTCCACCTCGGCAAGCATGGGAACCTGGAGTGGCTGCCGGGCAAGAACGCCGCGCTTTCCGCCTCCTGCGGGCCCGACGCGGCGCTCGGCGACCTCCCGCTCGTCTACCCGTTCCTCGTCAACGACCCCGGTGAGGGCGCCCAGGCCAAGCGCCGGGCGCACGCGGTGATCGTGGACCACCTGGTGCCGCCGATGGCCCGCGCCGAGTCCTACGGCGACATCGCGCGCCTTGAGCAGCTGATGGACGAGCACGCCAACGTCGCGGCGATGGACCCGGCCAAGCTGCCGGCCGTCCGCGGGGAGATCTGGTCGCTGCTGCGCGCCGCCGAGATGCACCGCGACCTCGGGCTCGACGAGCGCCCGGGCGACACCGAGTTCGACGACTTCCTGCTGCACGTCGACGGCTGGCTGTGCGAGATCAAGGACGCCCAGATCCGCGACGGCCTGCACGTGCTCGGCGAGGCCCCGGCCGGCCAGGCCCGGGTCAACCTGGTGCTGTCCATCCTGCGCGCCGCCCAGGTGTGGGGCGGCGTCGGCGACGCGGTACCAGGGTTGCGGTCCGCGCTCGGGCTGAAGGACGGCGCACCGCTCGCCGCGGTCGACCAGGTCGAGGCGCGGGCCCGCGCCCTGGTCGAGCGGATGGAGGCGGCCGGCTGGGACCCGGCGGCGGCCGGGGGCCTGCACGACGATCCCGCGGTGCAGCGGGTGCTGGCCTTCGCGGCCGAGCAGGTCGTCCCGCGGCTGGCCAAGACCGCCGGCGAACTCGACGCCGTCCTGCACGCGCTTGACGGGGGGTTCGTCTCGGCCGGGCCGTCCGGGTCGCCGCTGCGCGGCCTGGTCAACGTGCTGCCGACCGGCCGCAACTTCTACACCGTCGATCCGCGGGCCGTGCCGTCGCGGCTCGCCTGGCAGACCGGCCAGGCGATGGCCGAGTCCCTGCTGCGCCGCTACCTCGACGAGGCCGGCGCCTACCCGTCCTCGGTCGGGCTATCGGCGTGGGGCACCAGCGCGATGCGCACCAGCGGCGACGACGTCGCCGAGGCGCTCGCCCTGCTCGGCGTGCGGCCCGAATGGGACGAGGCGTCACGGCGGGTCAGCCGCCTGTCCGTGATCCCGCTCGCGGAACTCGGGCGGCCCCGCATCGACGTCACGGTGCGGATCTCCGGCTTCTTCCGCGACGCCTTCCCGCACGTGGTCGCGATGCTGGACGACGCGGTGCGGATGGTTGCCGACCTCGACGAGCCGCCGGAGCAGAATTTCGTGCGCGCCCACGTCCAGGCCGACCTGGCCGTCCACGGCGACGCGCGCCGGGCGACGACCCGCGTCTTCGGCTCCAAGCCCGGCTCCTACGGCGCCGGTCTCCTGCCGCTCATCGAGTCCGGGTCCTGGCGCGACGACGCCGACCTCGCCGAGGTCTACACGGCCTGGGGCGGGTTCGCCTACGGCCGTGACCTGAACGGCGCCCCGGCCGCGCAGGACATGCGGGCCAGCTACCGCCGGATCAAGGTCGCCGCGAAGAACACCGACAGCGCCGAGCACGACATCGCCGACTCCGACGACTACTTCCAGTACCACGGCGGCATGATCGCCACCGTCCGCGCGCTCACCGGTACCGATCCGAAGGCGTACGTCGGGGACTCGACCTCCCCGGACGCGGTGCGGACCCGCTCGCTGGGCGAGGAGACCGCCCGCGTCTTCCGCGCCCGGGTGGTGAACCCCCGCTGGCTCGCCGCGATGCGGCGGCACGGCTACAAGGGCGCGTTCGAGCTGGCCGCCACCGTGGACTACCTGTTCGGCTTCGACGCCACCGCCGGCGTCGTGCAGGACTGGATGTATGACAAGCTCGCCCGCGAGTACGTCCTGGACGCGGCCAACCAGGGCTTCCTGCGCCAGTCCAACCCGTGGGCGCTGCGCGGCATCGTTGAGCGGCTGCACGAGGCCGCCGACCGCGGCCTGTGGGCCGAGCCGGACCCCGCGGTGCTCGCCGCCCTGCAGCAGGTCTACCTGGAGGTCGAGGGCGACCTGGAGGAGCGCGGCCAGTGAGGGTGACGGCTGGCGTCACGACCGTGGTCGTGCCCCGCCCGCGGGTCCGCGCCGCGGTGCGGCCCGGCGCGAGGCCTTCGGCCCGGTGGCCGGGGGCGTTCGGGTGAGGATCAGGGTCCTGGGCATCGGCATGGGCCCGCAGCATGTCACGCCGGAGGTGGCGCGGGCGCTGCGCGACGCCGACTACGTCATCGCCGCCAGGAAGCGGGCCGGCGACGGCCTGCTCGCCGCCAGGCACGCGATCGCCGCCGCGTTCGGCGTGCAGGTCATAGAGGTCGACGACCCGGAACGGACGCGTGGTTCCCCGCTCGCCTACCCGGATTCCGTCGCGGCCTGGCATGCCGCCCGGGTCGCGCTCTACGAGCAGGTGCTGCGGGAGCGCGGCGGCACCGCGGCGTTCCTTGTGTGGGGCGACCCGTCGCTGTACGACTCGACGATCCGCGTCGTCGAGCGGCTCGCGGAGCGGCTGGGTGCCGACTGGGACGTCCTGCCCGGCATCAGCGCCCCGCAACTGCTCGCCGCGCGGCACCGGGTCGTGCTGCACGAGGTCGGCCGCCCGGTGCACGTCACCACGGCGCGGCGACTGCAGGAGGCGGTCGCCGCCGGCCAGCGCAACATCGTCGTGATGCTCGGCGGCGGCCTGGACCTGGACGGCCTCGACGACTGGCTGATCTGGTGGGGGGCGAACCTCGGCACCCCGGCGGAGGAACTGGCCGCCGGCCGCGTCGCCGACGTGCGGGAAGAGCTGGCAGCGGCGCGCGGCCGCGCGAAGGCCGCCGCCGGCTGGGTCATGGACGTGTGCCTGCTCCGCCGGGACCAGGGATGAGGGACGAGGGATGAGGGATGA
>JAJYDP010000376.1 GCA_021777365.1 Chloroflexota bacterium
CGGGAGACGTGGGGCGTGCTGCGCGAGCTGCGCGAGGGCGGTACCACGATCCTGCTCACCACGCACCTGCTCGACGAGGCAGAGGCGCTGGCGGACCGGGTCGCGATCATCGACCGCGGACGCCTGGTCGCGCTGGGCACGCCGGTCGAGTTGCGCCGGGGGCTGGGGGTAGCACGCCCGGTGCCCGGCGTTCCCGCGGCCGGCGAGCTCTCGGCGGCCTCCAGCGCCGTCGAGCCCGTGTCCGTGCCGGCCGAGCCCACACCCGGGCCTGCCGGGCCGCTGGTCGACCTGCGCGAGGTCCGCCTGGAGCTGCCCGCGCCCCTCGACGCGGAGCGACTCGCCCAGGTCGGCCGGCTCCCGACGGTCCAGGCACTGCGCGTCGACCGGCCGGGCGTCTACGTGCTGCGCACCGCGTCCGCCGGCGACCTCCTGGTGGAGCTCAGCACCTGGTTGCTCACGGTCGGCATCGAGCCCCTCGCGATCCGGGTCGGGCAGGGCAGCCTGGAGGACGTGTTCCTGCGGCTGGTGGGCGAAGGGGGCGCGTCGTGAGCGCAGCACAGGCGTGGCGGGCGTTCCTGGCGCAGGCGCGCGTCGAGCTGCTCCTGACCACGCGGCGCGGCGAGAACCTGCTGGTGACACTGGCGATCCCGCTGCTGCTGCTCGTGTTCTTCTCGACCGTGCCGCTGCTGCCCCCGCCCTCGTGGGGCGGGCGCCAGATCGACCAGGTGGTGCCGGGCATCCTCGCGCTGGCGATCGTGTCGACCGGGCTGGTCTCCCTGGGGATCGCGACGGCGTTCGAGCGCGCGTACGGCGTGCTGAAACGACTCGGCGGGTCGCCGCTCCCCCGCCCCGCACTGCTGGCCGCGAAGACCCTCGCGGTGGTGGTGACCGAGATCGTCCAGGTGGTGCTGATCGCCGCGGTGGGGGCGATCCTCGGGTGGGCGCCGCCCGGTGGGATCGTCCCGGGCGTCCTGGCCGCGCTGCCGTGGCTGCTGCTGGGCTCCATCGCCTTCTGCGCGCTGGGGCTGCTTCTGGCGGGCCTGCTGCGGGCCGAAGCGGTGCTGGCGGTGGCCAACGGGCTGTACCTGGTCTTCCTGCTGCTGGGCGGCATCATCATCCCGCTCGACCACCTGCCCCAGGCGATCGCGGTCCCGGCGTCCCTGCTGCCGCCGGCCCAGCTGGCGGGGCTGCTGCGGGGGACACTCGAGCCGGGTGGGGTCGTCGATCCGATCCAGGCCGCGGCGCTGGCGGCCTGGGCGGTGGCGCTGGTCGCGGCCACGCTGCTGACGTTCCGGACCGAGTAGGGGTCCGGCAGGCGGCGCCGGACGGGCAGGCGGCGCCGGACGGGCAGGCGGCACGGGGCGCCAAGCCACGGGTGCCTGGTCACGCGCGACGTTGCCATGGGAGCCGGCATAAGAGAACGACCCCGGGAGGCGGGTCCCAGGGTCGTTCGGTCGGTATGCGAATTGGTTGCGGGGGACGGATTCGAACCGCCGACCTTCGGGTTATGAGCCCGACGAGCTGCCGCTGCTCCACCCCGCGATCACGGACTATACGCCGCCAGGCAGGTGCGGTCAAACGCAGGGCGCCAGCGCGGCCGCGTCGAGGGCCGGGCGCTAGGCGCCGAGTTCGTCTCGCAGAGGCGTCGCCACCTCGTCGGCGAGCAGGCGGAGCCCCTCCGGGCCGCCCCTCGGGTCGACGTAGAACACCAGGTGGTCGCAGCCCGCACGGGCGACCTCGCGGCCGTACTCGAGCGCCGCCTGGCGCTCATCGCGGGTCCCGCCCACCCGACGCTGGACCGAGACCTCGATCGTCGACCGGTCGCGCCCGGCCATCTCGCACGCGCGATCGAGCGCCCGGAGCTTGCCGGAGAACTCCTCGACGGGGCCACCCGAGTAGTTCCAGCCGTCGGCGTAGTTGGCGACGAGGCGCATCCCGACCCGCTCGCCCTGCGTCCCGAGCCAGATCGGCGGCCCGCCCGGTGTCCGGGGCGGCGGATCGTTCCGCGCGTGGGCGAGGCGATACGGTGGCGCGTCGACACTCGCCCCGCCCACCTCGCCGCTCGGCCCCTCGCCGGGAGGCGGCCACACCGCGGCCTCGGGTGCGAACAGCGCGCGGATGACCCGGAGGCCAGCCTCGAGCTCCCGGAGCCGCACGGGCACGGGATCGAACGGGAAGCCGTATCCCTGCATCTCCGGCTCGTACCACCCGGCGCCCAGCCCCAGCACGAACCGGCCGTTCGTGGCGTGATCCATGGCCGTGGCCATCTTTGCCACCAGCCCGGGATGCCGGTACGGGTTGGCGAGCACGAGGTGGCCGATCTGCTTGTCAGGGACGTGATGGGCGAGCAGGGCCAGGACGGTCCACCCTTCGAAGCACGCGCCGTCGCCGTCCACCGGGTAGAGGTGATCGAACGTCAACCATAAGGTTCTCCATCCAGGGCCTGCCCGTGTCAGGTCGCGCCTCGGCGGTTCGCCAGCTGCTGCCACGGCCCCGATGCCGAGAGCGCTCGCCGGGCAGACACGGTCCGGCGGCTTCCACCCCCATATGGCAGGGCCCGCGCCGTCCGAGGACGGTCGCGGGCCCTGAGAAACGCTGGGGTAGTGGTGCGGCTACGACCCGATCGGGACCGCCCCATTGGTCGCGTAAAAGCTGACGCAGGCGCCCTGGTTCTTGAAGGGCACCCCGGAGTTGTCGACCATGGATTTCCACCCGCCGTCCTTGCACTGGGCGCCGGTCGCACTGGTCAACAGCGTGACGGTGACGTTGTCCAGCGCAGGACCGCAGTTGGACGTGTTCCCCGGGTCGGCGGCGAAAACGAGCGTCGTGCTGCTAGCCGTCGCCGTGAACGAGTATTCCTCGGACACCCACCCCATGTTGGTGGTGGTCGTCGCGCTCGTGTTAGTGAAGCTGTACGACGCCGCCGACGTTCCCGTCGCGCTGACCCACAGGGTCTTCGTGGCCGGGCCACACATCGGATTGCCGGCGAGATAGAACTGGACGGCGTAGGTGCTGTTGGGCGACGTGTCGAAGGTCTGGCTGATCGACCCGACCGTCGAACCGGGCGGCGAGCCGTTCATGTCGAGGCTCATCGAGTCGTCCTCGGCCGTCCAGTAGGTGCTGATCCAGTCGACGGAGCCGGCGGTGACGGTCCAGCCCGTGATGGCCCCGGCGTTCGCGGTTCCCGCCGCGAGCGTCTCGAAGCCGGATCCGCCGTTCACAAACGTTCCGCTCTCGAAGCTGCCGTTGGTGAAGCCGGCCGCTAGCGCGGAGCCGGCCAGCGCGACCGACGCCACCACCGCGAGCGCCGCGCCAACCATGGATCGTCTCTTCACGAAGGCTTGCCTCCTGCCCTGCAGAGTGAGCGGGCGGGTCGGTCTCGCCAGTGGCTCAGCGCGGTCCTGGCGGCCGAGATCTCGGACCACGCCTCATCGCCCCCCGTCGGAGTGTCCATTGTAAGCAGACCGGCAAGGCGCAGCGCCGTTGATTCCGGCGTTCGGTGCGTTGGTGCACCGGATCCCGTCGGGGACACGGCCAGGCTCGGCGCCGCAGGGACGAACGCCAGGTCGGGACGACCATCCACGGCACGCGCCCCACATGGCCCGTCGGCAGCCCGTGTCGATAAGGCAGCCCCGCCGCGGTGCGTGATCCGTGTGGCGGGGAATCCCGGCCCGGGCCGGCCCAGAAGGAGGTGCTTGCAGGTCAGCCACCGGGGACCGTGGGGAGGGAGGGGCAGATTAGATGCCGTGTCAGTCCGCCCTGCCCCTCCGTTTGGAGCAGTTGGCGGAGGAAGCCTACTGCACGAGCCCGACGCCGGACAGTTGGTAGAACTGGCTGCCGTTGTAGCTGACGGTCATCGTGCCGCTGTTGCCCGTGATCTTGAACTCGTCGGCGATCACCTGGGAGTTTGTGTTCGTCCCGTTGTTGCCGTTGATCTGGACGTAGCCTGACGGCTCGTAGATCGTGCCGTCGACGCTCATGTTGGCGCCGTTGCCATTGATCACGAGATCCGGGGTGCGGCTCGCGAGCGGTGTGGTCGTCGGCGA
This sequence comes from Chloroflexota bacterium, assembly GCA_021777365.1. Next base: position 4,047 of record JAJYDP010000376.1, read on the forward strand.
CATCGAGAGCGTGCGGTCCTGGAAGACGACGAGACCGTCCCACAGCGTCCCCATCTCCAGTGGATCGAGCTGCACGATCGTGCTTGAGCCCATGAACGAGATGGGTTGCAGGCAGTCGACCGACGGGTTCGGCGCCGTCCCTGCGGCGCACTGGCTGGCGAAGACGGCGTCCTGCGTGTTGTAGAGGAGGACGCCGTCACCGCCCGGATCAGGGTTCGGGTCGCATATCGTGCCCCCGGCGCTCACCGAGCAGACCGAAGCGCTCGTGCCGTTCGCGCTGAAGCCGCCGCCCCCCAGGTAGTAGATGCCCGGCTCTAGATAGATTGAGCCGCCCTGGACCTTGATCCCGCCAGGATAGTAGCCGGGGAAGAGTCGCCAGGTGGTGCCGGCATAGCTGCTGGTGAACTGGCAGGTCGCGGGGTTCGCCGCGCTGGCGGCGGCGCTTCCGCCCGGGCAGCCCGGCGGGATGGGCAACGTCGTCCCGGCGACCTCAACCGCCGGCAACGGTGCGGCCGGCACGGGGGGCGGAGCGAGCTGTGCGAGCGGATCGGGCAGCGCCGGTGCCGGCGTCACCTGCTGGCAGTTGAGCGTCCCGCCACCACCCTGCTGGATGCCCCCTGTCACGTCGCATGCGCCGTTGGGCACGGTCACGGTCACGGTGGCCTGCCCGGTCACCTGCAGCGCGGCACTCGGGCACGACGAGTCGACCTGGATGTTCCCCCCGACGCTCAAGTCGCCCTGGCCGCTGAAGAGCGCGGAGGGACAGGCGGTCGGGTTGAGCGCGAGGAACGAGTAGGGCGGCGCGATGCCACTCTGGTTGGCGGCCACGGCCATCGCCCCGACCGGAAGGTTCGCGATGCCCAGCACGTTGCCGAACGTGGTCCCCTGCCGGGTGCCGATCTGCACCTCGATGTAGCCCGACAGGTCGGCGAACGGCGACTCGGGTCCGGGGGGAATCTTCACCGTCACGGTGCGCCCGGCGCCATCGGTCCCGCCGTTCGACCCTGTGCCGTAGCCGTTGGCGAGCGCGACCGACAGGGCCTGCGTGACCGCGTTCGGGCAGCTGCCGAGCGTTGAATCAGGCTGGCAGCCGCTGTCGGTGAGGTAGCGCGCCCCGGCGAGGGCGGCGGCATCGGCGGCGTCCTGCTGCGAGCGGCGATCGACGAGCGTCTGGCCCACGTCGAAGGCGAGCGCGGCACACGCCATCAGCACCACGAGGGCAAGGACGAAGAGCACGATGGTCTGGCCCCGCTCGCTGGAGCGCTCAGTGGTTGATGACAAGGGTCGACTCCGCATGAATGCCGATGGGCGGCAGGGGCACGAGTGGGATCAGGGTGCGGAAGGTGTCGTCCATCGACACCGTCACCGTGGAGCCCCGCGCGTTGTTGTTGGGCGTCCACGCGGGCGGGTTTACCAC
>JAJYDP010000377.1 GCA_021777365.1 Chloroflexota bacterium
CCGTTGCCGCGCCTGCGAGGAACGGGCGCGGGCCGCCGCTCGGACGGCGAGCGCCGCCGCGCGGGCGCAGGAAGCGCGCCAGTGAACGTGATGAGCGCGTACCACCACACCCACCCCCACCGCCACGGCGCTCGCGGCGTGCATGAGCACCGCCACGGCCACCGGGGACTGGCGCCTTCCCGGCGCGGACAGCCGGTGCCCTGGCTCCACTGGTTCGCCGAGCACGCACACATCCACGTCTGGGAGGACGACGAGGCGTCGCTCCGGCTGCCCCCGCAACCGGGAGAGGCGGCTGCGCTGTGAGCGCCCGCACTTCGACCCGGGGGACGGTCGTGCGGGCCACGGCCCAGGAGCTGCTGTCGAGCTTCCCCGACGGCTCGATTGACGTCCTGGTCACCGATCCGCCGTATACGAGCGTCGAGCGCAGCTCGGGCACCAACGGGCACCTGCAAGACTGGTTCGGGGGCGGCTTGTCCTGGCCCAGGATCGGGAAGGTCCTGACGCTCGCCCGCCGCAAGTTGAAGCCGAGCGGCCTGGCCTTCGTGATGACTAACGCCGCCGGGCTGCGCGAGGCGATCACGGCCTGGAGCGGGCCGGCTTCCGCGACGTGCGGCCCATCACCTGGGACAAGCGTGCCCCTGGTTGGGTGGCGGCCTGCGCCACCAGACGGAGTTCGTCCTCCTGGGCCGGCTCCCAGGATCGCGTCCGATCAGCGGGATCGACCTCGTGTCGGTGCCCGCGGTCGGCCCGGGGACCCGCGACCGCTACCCCACCGAGAAGCCCGAGGGCCTGGGACGCGCCATCGCCGCTATCGCCGGCATCGGGCGAGGCGACGTGGTGGTCGACCCCTTCGCCGGCTCCGGTGCGCTCCTCGCGGGCGCGCAGGAGCGCGGGGCGACGGTCATCGGCTCCGACATCGCGGCCCGGGCCGTGCGCCGCGCTACCGCGCGCCTGGCTGGCTCTGCGAAGTCCCCGTCTGCCACCTCCCGCAAGCCGCCGCGACCTTCACTTGAGGGCCGCCGCCCGGCAGGGCGCCGGCCGATAGAAACTCGGCACGCGGCCCGCCGCTCGACCCCGAAGAAGCGCCGCGATGGCTGACTGCGGCGGGTTCTCGCTGGTCGGCGTCGACGGCAGCCAGTGCGGCATCTACCCCTTCGCCTGCAAGCGCTGGGAGTGCCACACCTGCGGCCAGAAGAAGCTGCGAGCCACCATCGCCCGCATCCACAAGGGCATGGCCGTCGGCGGGACCTGCCGCTTCTTCACCATTACCTCGCCCGGCCGGGAGGACCCCGAGACCACGTACCGCGAGCTGCCCCGGCGCTGGAAGCGGCTGCACGAACGCATCGCCCGCCGCTTCGGCCGGATCGAGTACGTGACGGTGGTGGAGGCCCAGAAGCGCGGCGCGGCGCACCTGCACGTGGTCTACCGCGGCCCCTTCATCCCGCAGCGCTGGCTCTCGCGGGCCGCCAAGGCGTCGGGGTTCGGGCCGATCGCCGACATCCGCCGCCCGCCCCGCAGCATCGCGCGCTACGTGGCCAAGTACCTCACCAAGGATCTCGCCGCGAGCGGCATCCGCCGATCCGACGGCTCGGTGTTCCGCTGGCCCAAGTACTTCCGCCGCGTCCGCTTCACCCCCGGCTGGTGCGAGTGGACGCGCCGGTCGCGCACCGTGCGCTGGACGAGCTGGTACCTCACCGACGCGCCGCCCGCCCCGACCGCCCGGTCCGCGCGTGCCCGCGGGTACGCGGTGATGGAGCTGGCCCTCAACGGCTGGAAGGCGGGGCCGCCCTGGCGTCCGGTCCGTTGGCTGCGGAGCTTGCACGGCTACCGCCCCGCCCCGCTCCACCCGAGCATCACGGCCCCGAAGGAGCACGCATGCTGACCCAGGCGGGGAGCCCGGTGTATATGTCACATGTAGTCACCGGCGAGGCACGGGCACCGCTAGGCGGTACGGCTAGCGGTCCGCTAGCCGGTGAGCCCACCGCTGCCATCACCGCCGCCACACCGTTGCGGCGCGGACCTGACCGGCAGGCGACGGCGAGCCCTCACAGGGGCGATGCGCCGGGACCGCTGGGCGGTACGGCTAGCGGAACGCGCGCCGGTACATCTGCCGCTGCCATCACCGCCGCGTCACCGTTCGGGCGCGCGCTGGACCGGCAGGCGATGGCGGGCCCCCGGAGGGGCGAGGCACGGGCACCGCTAGGCGGTACGGCCGGCGGACCGCGAGCCGGTACCGCTACCGCCGTCATCACCGCCGCCTCACCGTTCGGGCGCGCGCTGGACCAGCAGGCGATGGCGGGCGACGGGACCGCCCCACCGCGAGGCGGCCTGCCCGCCGGCAACGCTACCGCCGAGCTGACCGTCGCCTCACCGTTGCAGCGCGCGTCGGCGGACGCCGCGACCGTCCGGCCAGCGCCCGCGCTCGGCCGCTGGCACCGCCACGGCGACCCCGAGGACCGCTGTTCGCCGCCCGCGCCCTTCGCCCGCGATGACCCGCGGTTCGCCCGCCTCCCCTACGGCGACGGGACCGTCCACCGCTTCGCGTGCGAGGCGCCCACCGCGGAGTCGGTGGACCTGGCCATCGGGCTGTTGCGCTCGGCGGGGTGGCGGGTGCACCGCGCGGGTGCCGCCATGGCGGCCCATCACCCGAGCGGCCGGCGTTGGATCGTGGGCTGGACGGTGGGCGACCAGCGTCCGGCCTGGCTCGACCGCCTGCCGGTCCTCGCCGCGGGGAGCGCCGCGTGACGCCCCACCTGGCCGAGGTCATCGCCGCCATGCTCGAGGCCAAGCTCGACGCCGAGGCGCCCGTGGACGGGCGAGGTACGATCGGTGCCCGGCCGGCCCGGGCGCGCCGCCCCACGGCGCCGCCCGCCGGTCGGGGCACAGGATCCCGGAGGGGAGGACGCCGATGACGCTCGCACGCGCGGTCGACCTGCGGCCCGAGGACCTCGCGGGGCGGACGTGGGCCGGCTACCTCCGGGAGTCCACCGCGGGGCAGGCGGACCGCTACGGCCCGGCCATCCAGCGCACCGAGCAGCAGCACTTCGCCGAGCGCCATGGCCTCGTCGCGACCGGGCGCGAGTACGTGGACCTCGTGTCGGGCAAGGACACCCTCCGGCGCACCGACTTCGCCCGCATGCTGGCCGACGCCGAGGCGGGTGCCTTCGAGGTCCTGCTCGTTTACGACACCAGCCGCTTCGCCCGCAACGTGGCCGACGCCTGGGCCTACCGCGACCGGCTCGCGCACCTCGGCGTGGTGCTCGTGTTCTGCGCCGATGGCCTCATCGCGGGCAACACCGACACCTACGAGCTGGAAGGCTTGAAGACCGTCTCGGACGCCGCCTACATCCGCCGCCTGTCGCGCAACGTCTCCCGGGGCTACGAGCAGAAGTGGCGCCTGTACGGCGATCCCGGCGGGCATGCGCCCCTCGGCTTCGCCCGGGTCGGCGAGCGTCAGCTCCTGGCGCCAGTCGAGGGGCCCGAGCTTGACCGGGTGCGCCGCGCCTTCGAGCTGTACGCGACCGGCACCTGGAGCGACCCGCGCCTGGCCGACGAGCTGGGCCTGAGTGAGCCCGGCCTGACCGAGATCCTGACCAACCCGCTGTATGCTGGCCGGGCCATCCGCCACAAGGGCCGCCAGGACGAGGAGGAACGAGCGGCATCCTTCCCGGCGCCCGTCGATCCCGACCTCTTCGCGCGGGTGCAGGCGATCCGCTCCGAGCGGCGCACGGCCCACACGGCGGGCGGCGGCGCGTCCCCCCGGCGCAGCTATCCCCTGGTGCGGCTCATGCGCTGCGCGGCCTGCGGCAGCCGCTACCACGGCGACGCCGGCAACGGCCACCGGCGCATCCGCCACAGCCAGCGACCCGTCTGCGCGCCCTCGGCGACCTACCGGGCGGAGCGCTACGAGACGCAGGTCGCCGAGCGGCTCAACCGGATGCGTTTCACCGAGCGCGACGTGCAGCAGATCCTGGCGGCCATGCGCCGCGCGTCGCAGGCGGCCCCGGCACCCGCCCCCGTGGATGCCACCACGGCGCGCGCAGAGCTACAACGCGCCCTCTCGGCGGGCGAGCTGAGCCTGAGCGCCTTCACCCGCGAATGGCGCCGCCTGGAGGCGCCGCAGCCGCGACAGGCGCCAGCGCCGCCCGATGAGCTGCGCCTCCGCCGCGCCCGCAGGCTGCTCGACCGCTTCGGGGACCTGTGGGGCGACCCGGCCGTGCCGGACGAGCTGCGCACGGAGGCGGTACACGAGCTGTTCACCCAGATCGACGTCCAGGGCCCCGAGGTCGTGGCCCTCCACCCTCAGGAGAACGAGAACGCCTGGCTCCTGGGCTACGCGGCCATGCGTGATGGGTCGTTGACGACGCAACAACAGATGGGAATGGTCGGGGCGAGAGGATTTGAACCTCCGACCTCATCGTCCCGAACGATGCGCGCTACCAAGCTGCGCCACGCCCCGACCGAAATGCCGGCGGCACCAAGTGCCGCACGAGCCGAGCGAGTATAGCGGAGCGCCGGCACAGCCGCGACCAGGAACGAGCCGGAGGCGGAAGCCGACCCGCTGGGACCCTACGCCAGCGCCGGCAAGGATGCTGCCGCGACCGCCTGGCCGTGCCGCTTGTCACGCTCCGAGACCTCGTGGAAGGTGATCGAGTCGGCCGCCGCCGGGTCCTCGACCCGCACCACGTCCCTGGCGCGATCGCGGATGACCTCGCCCCCGCTCCCCGTCATGACGCGCCCCAGCAGCAGCACGTGCCGGTAGTCGTAGAGCTCGCGGTACTCGAGCAGCGCGTAACCCAGGTAGCCCCCAGCGTCTCGTAGACCCGTGCCGCCCGCTCGTCGCCTGCCGCCGCGAGCTGCTGCAGCCGGACCAGTCGCTCGGGCAGCGTCGCGGATGGATCCACCTCGATCCCCGCGACCGGCAGCAACCGCCCCACCGCCTGCTGCGACAGGTACTGCGCGCCACAGCCTCGGTCGCCGGACCACTCGTCCACGGGCGCGTCGGGCGCCGCATCGATCGGAACGAACGCCAGTTCGTCCAGCCAGGAGGTGAGCCTGCCCTCCTGCGTGACGTAGCCCGCCGCCTCGCTGGACCCCAGGGCAATCCCGAGCAGTCCCCCCACGCCCGACAGCATGGCGCCCGCCAGCGCGGTCACCTCCCCGTCGTTCACGACCACGAACGGCACGCCGCCCCAGGCGTCGCGCAGCTCGCGGAAGATCCCCCGGACGCGCTGCTCGAACCGATCGCGGGGCACGCCGCGGGACCAGAGCATCGCCTTGAGGAGACGCGCGGCCGCCCAGTGGCCAGCGGCGGCCTCCGGGTGCCCGGCCGGATCACCGCGACCCGGTGGCCGAACAGCGCGATCATCGGGTGAGCGTGACCTTCGAGAGGTGGCGCGGTGCCTCGGGGTCCAGCCCCCGGGCCCGCGCCAGGTGGTAGGCGAAGAGCTGCGCCGGGATGA
>JAJYDP010000378.1 GCA_021777365.1 Chloroflexota bacterium
GGCCGCGCCCTCGAGCTGCCCGTACAGCAGCACGGCGTTGCCGTCACCCCCGTACACGCGCGCCTGGAACGAAGCCTGCACCGGACCCGGCGTCGTGGCCGGCGACGAGGTGGTAGCCGGTCCCCCGCCGGTGCCCGCCGCTGCCGCGTTGCCCGGGCCTCCGCCGGTCGTGGCAATCCCGAGGGCCGCGAGCGTCTGGGGCGTCGCTCCCGAGCCCCGTCCGTCGTTGGCGATCACGTTCCAGCCGGGCTGCAGGGGCCCCGCGCTGGCCCAGACGATCCCGTAGACCAGGGCCGAGCCACAGACGGCCGCGATCAGCGGGTGGCGGCGGGTGCCCTCCGCCGGGAACAGCCGCGCCACCAGCAGCGCGCCGACGAGCACGATGCTGCCTGCGTACAGCAGGATGGCCCACGGCGCCCGGGTGTCACTCCCCGTCGCGACGCCGTGGACGAGCGCGAGGACGAACGCGACGAAGCTCAGGTAGTGGAAGCGCCGCCACCACTGGTAGCTGACGTGCGGGCGGATCCGCTCGGACAGGTAGACCGCGACCAGGAGGTACGAGCCCACGATGCCCAGCGCGACCCAGACGGTCCGGTAGTGGCTGAGCATCGGGACCAGCACCTCGGCGGGCGTGAAGCCGATGAAGGGGTCCACGGCGACCGAGACCGTGTGGATCGCGATGAACACGAGCGCCACGAGCGACACGAACCGGTGGAGCTCGTTGGAGACGAACCGCGTCCAGCGGGGTGAGCGCCACCCCAGGCTCAGCGCGATGCCGATCGCCACGGAGGCCGTGAGAAGGAGATACGCCAGCATCCCGCCGACGCGGGCGACGTCCCAGGCGATGGTCTCGCTGGTCACGCGATGTCCGCGGTCGTGGCCATGACCGCGGACCGCCCCGGCGCTTCGGGGTCCGGCGCGTCGTGCACCGTTCCCCAGGTGCCGAGCTCCAGCTGGCTGCCGTCACGCCGCACGCAGAGTCCAGTCAGGCCGTGCCCCAGGAGGAACCGAGCGCCGGCTTCGGGGCCCAGCATGAACACGACCTTCGCGGCAACCTCCGCCTGGGCACAGGTCGCCGCCGCGACGGTCGCCGACCAGGCATCGCCACGGGCCGGGCGACCCGTTCGCGGATCGATCAGGTGGTGGCGCAGCTCACCGCCACGCACCCAATTCCGGCGCCCCACGCCCGACGTGGCCAGCGCACCGGTGGCGATCTCGAGCACGCGTCCTGCGCCGCCGGGAAGCTCGAGCCTGACCGGCCAGCTGCGCTGGTGGGGCGGCAGGCCGCGAACCGCCAGGTCGCCACCGGCGTCGATGGCTGCCGGCGCGACGCCCGCGGCCGCCAGGAGCTCCACCGACGCGTCCACCGCCATGCCCTTCGCGATCCCGCCGAGATCGATCCCGGCCCCCTCCGGAAGGGTCACGGTGCGGCGAGCCGCATCCACCCGCAGCGTGCGCCAGCCGCCCGCGGTTCCGCGATCCGGCCCGACCCGCGCGGGCCCCACCCGGGGCAGGTCATCGAACGTCCGGTCGTATCCCGCGACGATCATCGCGCCCAGCAGGGTCGGGTCGAACAGGCCGTCGGTGGCGCGCGCCGCTCGTATCGCGGTCTCCACGACGGAGAGAAGGAGCGGGCTCACGGGCACCTCGCGCCCGGCTGCCGCGTTCAGCCGCGACAGTTCGCTTTCGGGTCGGAAGCGGCTCAGCGCGGACTCCCACGCCGAGAACAGTGACGCGACCGCCTCGACGGCACCGCGCGCGGGCCCGGGCACGATCACGGTGACGGTCGTCCCCATGGCCCGGAACTCGTGGCGCGCCAGCCCGGCAGGGGTGGCGAGTTCCGGGGTACCGTGGAAAGACCCGGGATGGGTGGCGAGCTCGGGCGCACCGGTGGCCGGCCCGGGACGGGCGATCCCGGGCTCCGCGGACGCCGGGACGGAGGCCAGCCACGCGACCACGGGCACGGGCGCGCTCACCCCCGGCCTACGACCCCGACGTGGTCATGACCGGAGCGCCACCACCACCACTGACCAGCCCCGGCCCGGCGACCTGGACACCGCCCGCGTTGCCACCCGCACCACCGCCGAGGAAACCGCCCGGGTTGACGGCGCCGGCGGCACCCTGGCCGGCGACCGGACCGAAGAAGCCGTCGTATGGGCTGGCCGCCTGCGGCACGGACCCGCCCCCCACGCCGGCCGTCCCGGACCCGCCGCTGCCCTGCACCGACGTGATCCCCACCACGTGCTCGGCCACGAGCGCCCAGAAGACGCCGGCTCCCACGACGGATCCGGCAACCACCAGTCGCTTGAGGCGCCCGACGAACTGCCGCGGGTCGGGGCGAGGCGGCGTGCCGCCCCGGGCCGGGGCACCCGGCGGCATGTTCGACCGGCCGGACCGGGCGGCCAGGTTCGGCGCCGGCTGGCGCCCGACCCGGCGCGGGACGGCCATCGGGCGAGAGGGAGGCAGGGGAGGCGGTCCGCTCATCCCGGCAGGCTAGCCGCCGGCGATTGGAGGATCATTGGAACCACCTTGCACCGCCATCGCGCCCCGAGCCGCCCCGCGTGAACGACCTCGCCGCGCACCGGCGACGGTCCGCGCGTCAGCCGACGATCCTCCTGGTGGAGGACCAGGCGGCGCTGGCGCACCTGGTGGAGCGCGTCCTGGGCGAAGAGGGCTTCCGCACCCGGCTGGCATTCGACGGCCGCTCCGGCCTGGATGCCGCGCTCGGGGATGCGCCGGACGCGATCGTGCTTGACCTGTCCCTGCCCGGCCTCGACGGACTGAGCCTCTGCCGGGCCGTCCGCGCGCGAGGCCTCCGCATGCCGATCATCATGCTGACGGCCCGCGACGCCGTACCGGACCGCGTGGCCGGGCTCGAGGCCGGCGCGGACGACTACGTGACGAAGCCGTTCGCCTTCGAGGAGCTGATCGCCCGCCTCCGCGCGCACCTCCGGCGCGAGGGCCGCGTGGTCGGCCCGCTGCAGGTCGCCGACCTCGTCCTCGACCCGCAGGCGCACCGGGTCAACCGGGCCGGACGCGAGATCCTGCTCTCCTCGCAGGAGTTCCGCCTGCTGGAGCTGCTGATGCGGCACGCGGGCCAGGTGCTGACGCGCGACCGGATCCTGGAGCACGTCTGGGGCTACGATGCCGACCCCGGGTCGAACGTCGTCGACGTCTACGTGCACTACCTGCGCCGCAAGATCGACCGGGGCTTCGACCCTGCCCTGGTTCATACGGTGCGGTCCGTGGGCTACGTGCTGAGGGCGTGATGTTCGCTCGGGTGCGCCGGCGGCTCGTCGTCGCCAACGTCGCGGTGATCGCCGGCATCCTGGTGGTGCTGGGGATCGCCGTGCTGGCCATGATGGATCGGCTGCTGGTCGACCAGGAGGCCTCGACCCTGCTCGGCCGGGCCCGGGATGCCACGGCGGAGCTCCGGTTCGACCGGGGCGACTTCGTGACGCGGCTGGGCGGGTCAGAATCGGGGACGTTCTACGCGCTCTGGGACGCGACCGGGAGCCTCGTGGCCGAGACCGCCCAGGTTCCGGCGCAGGCGCTGCGGCCCTCGGCGATCGAGGCGGGCACGTCCGGGGGTGGATCGCTGCGCACGACCGTGACGCTGCCCTCCGGGCCGGCGCTGGTGGTGTCGCTGCCGCTCGACGACGGCCGGGGCGTGCTGCAGGCGGGTGCCAGCCTCCAGCCGATCCGCGACGCCGGGACGCAGCTGACGCTGCTGATCCTGCTCGTGGGGGGCGTGGGCCTCGTCCTCGCGGTCGCCGCCGCGTGGTTTCTCGCGGGGCGCTCGATGATCCCGATCCGGCGAGCGTTCGAGCGCCAGCAGGAGTTCGCGGCCGACGCGTCCCACGAGCTCCGGACCCCGCTGTCGGTGATCGACGCGGGGCTGCAGGTGCTGGAGCGCCACCCGGAGCAACCCCTCGGCGCGAACGCCGACGTGCTCGCGTCGATGCGGCAGCAGGCCGACCGGATGCGGGGCCTCGTCGAGGCGTTGCTGACCCTTGCCCGCGCCGATGCCGGGGCGGCACAGCTTCAGCTGGCCGAGGCCAACATCGACGCGCTGGTGCGCGGCGTGGCCGAGTCGTTCCGGCCGGTGGCCGAGGCGCGCGGCGTCACGATCGACCTCGGCGAGACACGCGCGGGCAGGGCGGTGGTCGACGCGGACCGCGTCGCCGAGCTGCTCGGGATCCTGGTCGACAACGCCATCCGGCACGGGGGACCGGCCGTGCGCGTCACGCTGGCGAGCCGGCGTCTTCCGGGGCAGGTCGAGATCGAGGTGGCCGACAACGGCCCGGGCATCCCGCCGCCGGAGCGGGCGCGCGTGTTCGAGCGCTTCCGGCGGGGGGATGCGAGCAGGACCGGTGACGGGTTCGGGCTCGGCCTCGCGATCGCCGGCTGGATCGCGTCCTCCCACGGTGGCCGGCTCGTGCTCGATGACAATCGGCCCGGCCTCCGCGTCCGGCTGACGCTGCCCGCGTAGCGGCGGGCGGCGCTCAGACCACCTCGAGGCGAGCGTCCTCGGCGCCCTCCACTGCCCGGGAGCAGGTCGGGCAGTACCATCGCGCCTCGAGCGGCGTCCCGCACGCCGCGTGCCGCAGCTGCTCCAGTCCGGGCGACCGGCGTGCGCCCCAGTCGGTCAGCAGGCGGACGACGCCGGCCAGCTCGCGGCCGTCGGCCGTGAGCGCGTACTCGAGCCGCAGCGGTCGCGTCGTGTAGGGCGTGGCCTGGAGCACCCCGGTGGCGGCCAGTCGCCGCAGCCGATTGGCGAGCACATTGGGAGCGATCCCCGCCACCGCCTCGGCGAGCTCCCCGTAACGCCGCGACCCGTCGAGCAGTGCCTCGACCAGCAGCAGGCTCCATCGGTCGCCGACCTGGTCGAGCGCCCGCGACAGCGCCCCGGGCTCCGATCGCGGGCTGTTCGTGTCGTGCATTCGCGCATCGTACGCCGGGCTTGTGCGGCGCAGCCGAGCATGGTATCAACTTGTAACTCGCAAGTAACTATTCGTGGGCCGCAACGGCGGCGACCCGAGGACGAGAGGAGAACGACCCATGTCGGTGCTGGACGAGGTGCAGGCGACGGTCGCTCGGGTGAGCGAGCGGGCATCGCCATCGGTGGTGGGAATCGGGTCGCGGATCCGCGGGACCGGCTTCGTGCTGGAGGCCGGCAAGGTCGTGACCAACGCGCACAACCTGCGGGGCGACGAGGTGACGGTGCACCTGCCGTCGGGCCGGGCGGAGCACGGCCGCGTGCTGGGCGTGGACCCGGACGGCGATCTCGCGGTGGTCGCGGTCGACACAGGCGGGGCACAGGCCGCCGGGTGGGGCGACGGAGCGGCCGTCTCCGTCGGCCGTGCCGTCTTCGGCATCGCGGCGCTGCCGGAGGGGCGCACCAGGGTCACCGTCGGGCCCGTGTCCGCGATCGGACGCTCCTTCCGTG
>JAJYDP010000379.1 GCA_021777365.1 Chloroflexota bacterium
GTAGCGGGCCAGGTTCGCGGATGCCTCGGCCGGCGCGATGATGTAGTACGTCGCCAGCCCGTAGTCCGTGTGCGGCAGCGAGACGTCGACGATCTCGGCGCCGGCACCCTCGAGCGCCGCCACCGCCTCCCGCACGCGCGCCCCGACCCCGGGCTCCATGCCCGCGACGAAGTACTCGCGGGGCAGCCCGAGGCGCAGCCCGCGGAGGACGGAGGCCGCGCGATCGTCGTCGTCCGGGAGTCCGTCGAGGTAGTCCGGCACCGCCAGCGGGCTGGACGTCGAGTCCCGATCGTCCCGCCCGGCCACCGTCTGCAGCAGCGCCGCCGCGTCACGGACGTCACGGCCGAAGGGCCCCACCTGGTCGAGGGAGCTGGCGAAGGCGATGATCCCGTAACGGCTGACCCGGCCGTACGTCGGCTTCATCCCGACCACCCCGCACATGGTCGCCGGCTGCCGGATCGACCCGCCGGTGTCGGTGCCGATCGCGACGGCGCAGTGGTAGGCCGCGACCGCGGCGGCCGATCCCCCGCTGCTGCCGCCCGGCACGCGGCCGAGATCCCAGGGGTTGCCCGTGGGGCCCCAGGCGGAATGCTCGGTGGAGGAGCCCATCGCGAACTCGTCCATGTTCGTCTTGCCGAGCACCACGCCGCCTGCCGCGTCGATCCGCTCGGCGATGTGAGCGTCGAATGGCCCGACGAAACCCCGGAGGATCCGGCTCCCGGCCGTGGACGGCTGGCCGCGCGTCACCACGAGGTCCTTGAGGCCGACCGGGATGCCGAGGAGGGGCGGCAGCGCCGCGAGCGCGGCCGGTCCCTGGCGGCGCGCCTCCGCGAGGCGCCGGTCGGCATCCTCGGCCCGGGCATGGGCGCGCGGGTCGTCCAGGAAGAGCCACGCGTGCAGGCCGTGATCCGTGGCGTGCGCGAGGTCGAGGTGCGCGTCCACCAGCTCGCGGGCCGAGAAGTCGCCCGCCCGCAGCCCCCGCGCCATCTCGTGGGCAGAGAGGCGGGTGAGCCCGCGGCCGGCGGCGCTCATCAGTCGGCGCCCTCGACCACCACCGGCACCACGAAGTAGTCACCCCGCCGCTCGGGAGCGCCTGCCAGCGCCTCGTCCGGCGCCAGGGATGGACCCGGCACGTCCTCCCGGAGGATGTTCTCGAGCTCGATCGTCTGCGCGGTCGGCGCGATCGCCGTGGTGTCAAGCTCCGACAGCACGCGGTACTGGTCCAGGATGTGATTGAGCTGCCCCTCGAGCAGGGTCAGTTCCCGGTCCGACAGCCCGAGGCGTGCGAGGTGGGCGACGTGCTCGACATCGGAACGCGAGAGGGTGGCCATGCGGCCATGATACCGGAGGCATACCGGCCGAACGTCCGGACCCGGCGGCGGCGCATCCCCGTGCCCCACGCCCCACGCCCCACGCCCCACGCCCCACGCCCCACGACGGAACCGCCCGCGTCGTCATTGCGTCAACGGGCCATGGATGCTCGACCGGTTGCCCACCGCTCGCTCGTCGCCCGGCGCCAGATCCCCCTCCCCGGCACGCACGGCGCCGGGACCCTCGCCCCGCGGACGACACGGTCCGGTCCCCTCGCCCGACTCGCCCTACTGGCGCTCGTCCTGGTGCTGGCCGCCGGATGCAGCGGGGCTGGCGCGTCGCCCTCCGCGACGCCCGGGATCGCCCTGGCCGTGGCGCAGGTCCCGCGCGCATCCGCGTCCCCGGCCGACGCCGCGAACGCCGCCTCGGCCATCGACGCCTTCGGGTTCGATCTCCTGCGCCGAGTCGCGCCGTCGGGCACGAACGCGGTCATCTCGCCGACCAGCATCGCCATCGCGCTCGCCATGGCACAGGCCGGGGCCCGGGGTGAGACGGCGGCCCAGATGGCGGCCGTGCTCCACGGTGCCGGGTCCGGCAGCGGGGCCGGGATCAACGCGCTGGACCAGGCGCTCGCCTCACGCAACGAGACGTTCAGGGATCCGGAAGGCGACCAGCTGACGGTGGCGCTGCACGTCGCCAACGCGTCCTTCGCGCAGGCGGGCATGCGCATCGAGCCGGCCTATCTCGACACGCTCGCCTCGCGGTTCGGTGCCGGGGTCCAGCTCGTGGACTACCGCCGCGACCCCGACGCCGCGCGGGTCCTGATCAACGGCTGGGTGAAGGCGCGCACCGAGGACCGCATCCCGCAGCTGCTGGCACCCGGCGTCCTGGACGCCGCGACCCGCCTGACCCTGGTCAACGCCGTCTACCTCAAGGCGCCCTGGCAGGTCCCGTTCGATCCGGAGAGCACCGCGCCCGCCCCGTTCACGCGCCCCGACGGCTCGACGGTGGACGTCCCGACGATGTCCGGCGGCGTCCGGCAGCTGGGCTACGCCGCCGGTGCCGGGTGGCAGGCCGTGGAGCTGCCGTACGCGGGCGGGTCGCTCGCGATGACCATCGTGGTGCCCGACGACCTGGCCGCGTTCGAGCGCGGGCTCGACGGCCCCCTGTTCGCCCGGATCGTGGGGTCGCTCGAGCAGCGAGAGGTGGCCATCTGGCTGCCGCGCTTCTCTGCCGCGACCGATGCGGACCTCGTCCCCGCGCTCTCCGCGCTCGGCATGCCCCTCGCGTTCGACCCGGGCACGGCCGACTTCTCGGGGATCACCGCCGACGAGCGGCTCTTCATCTCGGCCGTGGTGCACCAGGCGAACATCGACGTCGACGAGAAGGGCACCGAGGCCGCCGCGGCGACGGCCGTCGCGATGGCCGCCTCCGCGATGCCGGCCGAGCCCGTCACGCTGCGCGTCGATCGGCCCTTCCTCTTCGCCGTCCGTGACGTGCCCACGGGGGCCGTCCTCTTCCTGGGCCAGGTCGTCGACCCGTCCGCTGCCGGCTGACGGACGGGCTCGCTACGCTGACTCGCCCGCCAGGAGCCGCCGGAACGCGTCCTCGTCGAGAACGGGCACGCCCAGCTCCTGGGCCTTCGCCAGCTTCGAGCCCGCGGCCTCGCCGGCGAGGACGTAGTCGGTCCGGCGCGATACCGACCCGGCCGGGTGCCCGCCGGCCGAGCGGATCGCCTCCTCGGCCTCCTGGCGACTGAAGCCCGAGAGCGAGCCCGTGACCACCACGGTCTTCCCGGTGAGCGGCCCTTCCGGGATCGTGCCGGGGACCGGGACCGCCGGCCGCTCCGCCTCAACCCCGGCGTCCACGAGGTCCGCGAGGATGGCCCCGGTCGACTCGTCCGCGAAGTAGCCCGCGATCGCGTCGGCCACCACGGCGCCGACACCCGGGATCTCCTGGAACCGGTCCGGGGCGTCCCGAGCGACCCGGGCCAGCTCGCCGGAGACGCGCGCGGTCCACCCGTCGGGGCCGCCCATCGGCTCGTCGTCCCTCGGCGGCCAGGTCGCCGCCACCCAGGCGGCCAGGTCCACGGCGGTCTGCTCGCCCACCTGCGGGATCCCCAGCGCGTTCAGGATCCGGGCCAGCGGGCGACGCCGGGACCGCTCGATGGCATCCGCCAGGTTCCGGGCGCTCTTCGCGGCGAACCGCTCCAGCGTCTCGAGGTCCTCCACGCGCAGCCGGTAGAAGTCGCCGCGACGTCGCACCATGCCTCGCTGGAGCAACTGCTGGAGGACGGCCCAGCCCGCTCCCTCGATGTCCATCCCGCCGCGCCCGGCGAAGTGCGCGTACTCCTGGACGACGCGGGCGGGGCAGGCCGGGTTCGGGCAGTAGTGGCGCACCGCCCCTTCGTCGCGCGCGACCGGCGTGCCACAGACGGGGCACGTCGCGGGCATCTCGAAGACGCGCTCCCGGCCAGTGCGACGCTCCACGAGCGGCCGCACCACCTCGGGGATCACGTCGCCCGCTTTCTGCAGGATCACCCGGTCGCCGATCCGGATGTCCTTCCGCCGCACCTCGTCGAGGTTGTGCAACGTGGCACGGGCGACGGTCGAGCCGGCCACCTTGGCAGGCTGGAGGTGCGCGACCGGCGTGAGCGTCCCGGTGCGTCCGACGTACGGGACGATGTCCTCGACCTCCGTCTCGACCTGCTCGGGCGGGAACTTGAAGGCGATCGCCCAGCGGGGCGCCCGCGCCACCATGCCGAGCCGCTCCTGCTGGTCGAAGCGATCGACCTTCACGACGACGCCGTCGGTCCCGTACTCGAGCTCGTGGCGGGCGTCCTGCCAGCGGCCCAGGAACCGCACGACCCCTTCGATGTCCAGCCCGGATTCGTGGTGCGGCTCGACGGGAAAGCCGAGGGCTCGGAGGCGTGCCAGCGCCGCCGACTGGCTCCCGGCATCGCCGGTCGCGGCCCCGGCGTCATCGGCCGCGCCGGCTGTGCCGCCGCCCAAGCCCCCGGCATCGCCGGGCGCGCCGCCGGCATCGCCGGCGCCTTGCTGACTACCGGGCAGGCTATCGGCTTCGCCGGCGCCTTGCTGACTACCGGGCAGGCTTTCGGCTTCGCCGGCCGCGACCCCGGCGCCGGTCATGCCACCAGCCGCGCCACCAGCCGCGCCCGCCGCGCCCAAGCCTGCCGCGCTCATGCCTGCCGGCGCCATACCTGCCGCGCCCATGCCCGCCGGCGCCACATCGAACAAACCGGGCTGGACGGGCCGCCGCTCTCCCTCGAGCAGCTGATACGCCCAGAATGCCAGCCTCCGGCTGGCGGTCACCTGCGGATCGAGCTGGCGCAGCGACCCGGCCCCGCTGTTGCGAGGGTTCGCGTAGAGGGTCAGGCCGGCCTCCTCGCGCTCGGCGTTGATCCGGGCGAACTCGGACTTCGGCATGTAGACCTCGCCGCGCACCTCCAGGTCGATCGGCTCGGGAAGTCGCACGGGGATCACGGTGATGGTGCGCAGGTTCGGGGTGACGTCCTCGCCCGTGGTGCCGTCGCCGCGGGTGGCCCCCCTGACGAACTGCCCGCGCTCGTACCGGAGGCTGACCGCCAACCCGTCGATCTTGAGCTCGGCGACGTAGTGGAGGTCCGACGCGGGCTCCGGCGCGGGCGGCAGGCCCAGTCCCCGCCGCACGCGCGCGTCGAAGGCCCGGAGCTCATCCTCGCCGAAGGCATTCGAGAGCGACAGCATCGGCCGCTCGTGGCGCACCTCGGCGAACCTGCCCACCGGGGCGGCTCCCACGCGCTGGGTCGGCGAATCGGGCGTGCGGAGCTCCGGGTGCGCCTCCTCGAGCTCGACGAGCTCGCGCATGAGCGCGTCGTACTCGGCGTCGGTCAGCTCCGGCGCATCCTCGACGTAGTACAGGCGATTCGCCCGCTCGATCCGGGCGCGCAGCTCGGCGACGCGCGCTGTCGGGTCCTCCATGCTGGCCACGGCGGCAATGGTACGGCGTAGCCCATGGCGGACCGAAGGTGGCGAGGTCCGGGCAGGCCGGGGACCAGGCTTGCCGGCCGCGCCTGCCGGACGCGCGGGGCCGCGGTGCGGTTGGGCGCTGGCGCGGTCGGGCGCT
>JAJYDP010000380.1 GCA_021777365.1 Chloroflexota bacterium
TTCGGTGTCCACGCGGGCGCTGCGTCCAGAGTTCGCGATCGTCCTCTCCGCGATCGCGAATTTTCTTGGCGCCCTCACCGGCACGGCGGTGGCAACGACCATCGGCAGCGGCATCGTCACGACGCCGGCCGGGAGCCACGGACAGGTCATCATCGCGGCGGCACTGATCGGGGGAATCACCTGGAATCTGCTGACCTGGCGGCTCGGGCTTCCCAGCTCGAGCAGCCACGCCCTGATCGGCGGGTTACTCGGGGCAACGCTCGCGGCGGTCGGAGCCTCCGGCGTGCGCGTGGACGCGATCCTGACGAAAGTCGTCGGTCCTCTCGTGGGCTCACCGGTCGTCGGTCTGCTGGGGGCGTTCCTGGTGATGGTCGTGCTGCTCAACGTGTTCAGGCACGCCGACCCGCATCGCATCAACGAGCGCTTCCGCCGGCTCCAGCTGGTGTCCGCCGCGTACATGGCGTTCAGCCATGGCTCCAACGACGCCCAGAAGACGATGGGGATCATGACAGCTGCGCTGGTCACGGCCGGGATCCTGCCCGCGTTCAAGGTCCCAATCTGGGTCATGGTGCTGGCGGCCGGTGCGATCTCGCTGGGCACCGCGGCAGGCGGGTGGCGGATCATAAGGACGATGGGCCAGCGGGTAGTGAAGCTGGATCCCGTCCACGGGTTCGCCGCCGAGACCGCTGCCGCGACCGTCATCGTCGCGGCGAGCCACCTGGGCATGCCGGTGTCGACCACGCACGTCGTCTCCGGCGCGATCATGGGCTCCGGCGCAAGCGATCGGTTCTCAGCCGTGCGATGGGGCATCGCCGGCTCCATCGTCTGGGCCTGGGTGCTGACGATCCCGGCCAGCGCCTCCGTCGCCGCGATCGCGTGGGCGATCCTCCACGCGGCCACGGGCACGTAGCCAGCCGGCCCGGCACAGCCCGGAGCCACACCGCAGGCGCGCGGCGCGGACGGGAACCGGCGCGCGTCGGCTCGCCGGGGTGCGTCAGCTCGCCGGAAGCCGCTCCCGGAGCGCCCCGGCGGCGGCGTCCAGTCGGTCGAGCGTTCGAGCCCGGCCCAGCGCGACCATCGTGTCGAACAGGGGTGGCGTGGCAGTCCGGCCGGTGATCGCCACCCGGATCGCCATGAACAGGTCACCGGCCTTCCAGCCGCGCCGGCTCGCGAGCTCGCGAAGGGGCCCCTCGAGCTCATCCGCCTCGAAGCTCACCCGGCCCTGCGCCGCGATGACGTCGCGTGCCGCCTCGAGCCCCTCCACCGTAGTCCCGGCATCCCACCGCTTCGGCACCAGCAGCGCCGGCTCGACGGCGATCGGATCGATGAACAGGAAGTCGACCAGTTCGCCGATCGCGCCCAGGACCGGCAGCCGCTCCTGCACCATCGGCACGAGCGGGCGCACGTCCTCCACGGTCGGCTCGCGCACCAGGCGTGCGCCGTTCTCCGTGCGCAGCGCAAGGTCGGCCGAGAGGAACGGCACGAGCCGCTCGGCGAGCTCCTCCGTGGGCAGGCGGCGGATCCACTGGCCGTTCAGCCACTCCAGCCGCTCGCGGTCGAAGACGGCCCCGCCGGAGTGCACGCGCGACAGGTCGAACCGCTCGACGAGCTCGTCGAGCGTGAAGATCTCCTCCTCGGTGCCGCTGGCCCATCCCAGGAGCGCGAGGAAGTTCACCAGTGCCTCGCGCATGAAGCCCTGGCGGCGATAGTCGGCGATAGCCGTCTGCGACTTGCGCTTGCTCATCTTGGTGCGGTCGGAGTTCAGGATCAGCGGCAGGTGCGCGAACGCGGGAACCTCGGCGCCGAGGGCGCGGAACAGCAGGATGTGCTTCGGCGTGTTCGAGAGGTGATCCTCGCCGCGGATCACGTGGGTCATCGCCATCTCCGCGTCGTCGACGACCACCGTGAAGTGGTACAGGGGGGTGCCGTCGGAGCGCACGATCACGAGGTCGCCGCCCAGCGTGTCGGACTCGATCTCGACGTGGCCCCGGACGATGTCGTCGAAGGCCACCGCCCCGGGCGGGATCCGGAAGCGGATGGCGGGCCGCCGCCCCTCGGCCTCCCGGGCACGGCGCTGATCCGCGGTGAGGCGGGCGCACCGACCGATGTAGCGGGGCGGCTGGCGCGCGGCCTCCTGGGCGGCGCGATCCGCGTCGAGCTCCTCCCGGGTGCAGTAGCAGGGATACGCGAGATCCTGCGCGAGGAGCCTCTCGGCGGCGTCCCGGTAGAGCGGGAGGCGCTCCATCTGGCGATACGGGGCATAGGGTCCGCGCGCCGGCTGGCCGGCGACCTCCGGGCCCTCGTCCCACTCCAGGCCAAGCCAGTGGAGCCCCTCGAGGATGTCGCGCTCGTACGCGACGGTCGAGCGGGCGACGTCGGTGTCCTCCAGCCGCAGCACGAAGGCGCCGCCCTCGTGCCGGGCGAACAGGAAGTTGTACAGCGCGGTGCGCGCGGTCCCGATGTGGAGCGGCCCCGTCGGGCTGGGGGCGATGCGGCAGCGTACGGTCACGCCGCCGATGGTACCGCCGCGCCGCCCGACAGGCCCTCCCGGCCGATGGACGAGGCGTGCGCCCCGGACGCCCGCGCCTACGCGGCCTGGGGCTGGACGGGGCGTGCCTGCCGCTGCGGCAGCGTGTACAGGGCGAGCACGGCGCCGACGTACAGCAGGTAGACCACGACCGTCACGACCTCGGGCTGCGAGGAATACCCGAGCACGGCACGCAGGAAGGACCCCACGGTCTGGTCCTGCGAGAGGATGCCGCGTGCATCGAATGCGGTCTGGGTGCCGATCCTGATCGCTCCCACCTCGACGAACTCGTGCACCGCGCGGGACACCAGGCCCGCGGCGATGAACACGAGCGCGATCCCCGTCCAGTTGAAGAACACGCGCAGGTTGACCCGCCGGCTGCCGCGGTAGATCGCGTAGCCGATGCCGGCCGCCACGACGAGCCCGACGATGGTGCCGGCGAGGACTCCCGCGGCGCCCCCGGTGGCACCCGCACCGGTCGTGCCGGCACCGGCGACGGCCGTGACCTGGCCGAACACGAACAGCGAGGTCTCGATGCCCTCGCGGATGACGGCGCTGAAGGCCAGCACGGCGAGGCCCCAGGCTCCACCCGACGTCAGGGCACGCGCCAGCTGTGCCTCGAGATTCCCGCGCAGCGCGCGCGACTGGCCGCGCATCCAGAACAGCATCCAGGTCACGACGGCGGTTGCGAGCAGCATCGTGGCGCCCTCGAACATCTGCTCGTACGGGGCTCGGAGGTCGCCGACGGTCACGTACAGGACCAGGCCGAGCAGGACGGACGCGGCGACCGCCCCGAGCGTCCCCGCCCAAACCCTGGGGAGATGCTGCCGGTTGCCGGTGCGCACCAGGTACGCGACCACGATCCCGACCACGAGCGACGCCTCGACGCCCTCCCGCAGCCCGATGAGGAGCCCGTTGATCAACCCGCGCCTCCTGGTCCGTCCGTCCCCGAGTCCCGGCAGATGGGCGAAATCTTACTCATGGACTCGGAATTGGGCAACGCCGGGGCAGGCGGCAGTGTCAGCCCCTGATGGCGCGGGCGACCCGCCGGACGAGCCGCCCAACCCCGCCAGCGGTCCCGTCCACCGCCGCTCCACCGGTGGCGCCCCGGCCGGTCTGTGGGCCGTGGTCGATCCGGGCACCGTGCGGGATCTCGGCCGCGACCCTGCGGAAGTACGCACGCGAGGCCGCGGACCAGGCCGCGCCGCTCGACCGCACGAACGCGTCCATCGTCGGGCCACCCGCCGACCCGGCAGGGTTCCGCCCCGCATCCTCCGGTGGCCCACCAGGCGCGGCGCCGGTCGGGCCGCGGGGCACGGTCCCCGGCCCATCGCCGGGCGCCGTGTTCTGCCGCTCCCCGGCGGGACGTGCCGCCCGCCCCCGCCGGTGGCCCGGCACGCCGCTCGCCGTCCAGGGATCGTGAGCGGCAACCGGGCCCGGCGAATGCGCCGCGTCCCACCGGCTCCGCTCGACGGGATCCGCGAGCACCTGGTACGCGGCCTGGATGGCCAGAAAGCGCGCCGGGTCGCCGCCGGCGTCGGGGTGGTGGGCCTTGGCGAGCCGCCGGTGGGCTGTCTTGACCTCGCCTGGCGTCGCGTCCCGGCGAACGCCGAGCACACGGTACGGGTCGCCGGCCGGCTGCACGGACGCAGCCCCGTCAGCGCAGTTCTGACAGGGGGGCCAGCTCGAAGGACGTCACGACCTCGCCCACGACGGCCCCCCGCGGGTCGTGAAGCGGTGGACGGTGATACGGGGCGAGCCGTCGCAGTTCGGCGTCGCCGAGCACGCCCATCTGGCGGAGCGCCTCGACTGCCACCGCAGGCCGCGCGCGGCCCCGCCCGTCGCCATCGTCGATCTTGACGGCCAGGCCGCCCGCCGCCTTCTGCCCCGGTCTGCTCCCCGGCAGCAGGGAGACACCCTGCAGCGCCTCCGCGCCCCCCTTCGCGACCACGCGGCCGGGCAACGTGCGCATGAGCGCGGTGTCGAACCGCTCGCGCGGCCCGGCCACGAGGTCGGGGGCCGCGAGCATCGCGTCGCGGATCCTGGTCAACGCCGGCACCAGTGTCCGGCGCACGGGGTCGACGGCGACGCCGGCCGGGTCGGCCAGCAGCGCGTAGGCGCGGGCCACGTCGACGAGCGGGACGTGGTAGGTCAGGATCCCGCAGGCGTCCACCGACGTGACGAGTTCCCCGACCGGCAGGCGCAGCACGCGCGCCAGCGCCTCGCGGAAGGCGACCTGCGTCGGATGCTCCGGCAGCCAGTACTCCTCCAGCGGCCAGCCCGCGTGCTTCGCGAAGAGCAGGAACGACGCGTGCTGCCCGGAGCACTGGTGGCGGATCGCGCCGGGTCGCTCGCCGTCGCGGGCCAGCCGCTGCGCGGTCAGCTGGTCGAGCGGCGCGTTCTCCGTGCCACACCCGAGGAACGTCTGGCTGATCCCGGCTCGCCGGAGGATCGCCTGGATCGTGCGCACGTGCAGATCCTCGCCGGAGTGCGAGGCCGCCAGGACGGCCAGCTCGGGCGCTGACAGCTCGAACGCGTCGGCCGCACCCGATTCGACAAACGCGGCGAGCCCAAGCGGTTTGGCCGCAGAGCGCAGCGCCACCACGACCTGGGGGTCGCCGATCACGCGCTCGATCGCGCCGTCGGCACCCACCTGGACGACGTGGCCCCGGTGCCGGCTCTCCGCGATCCCGCCCCGGCGCACCTCGACCAGGACCGGAGGAGCGGCGCCTCGTGGCCAGCGACCGGCACGGCCCCGGGGCTGGGACACGCGCGGCTGTTGCGCCGGCGGGCGCGGGAGCGTCGCGGTGGTGGCTCGCCGATCTGGCATGCACACGGGATGGTAGCGCGTCGGCCGGTCCGGGGCGGGCCGGCATCCGACAGCGGCGCGGCGGGCACGC
>JAJYDP010000381.1 GCA_021777365.1 Chloroflexota bacterium
TGCGCCCGACCTCCGTATACGACCTGGCGGCGATGGTCGCGCTCTACCGCCCGGGCCCGATGGACAACATCCCGGCCTACATCCGCCGCAAGCACGGCGAGGAGAAGATCACCTACCTGCATCCGCTCCTGGAGCCGTACCTCTCGAAGACGTACGGGATCTTCGTCTACCAGGAGGACATCATGGCCGCCGCCAGGGCCCTCGCCGGCTTCAGCGGCCCCGAGGCGGACACGCTCGGCTACGCCATCCGCAAGAAGAAGAACGACGTGCTCCAGCAGATGATGGCGAAGTTCGTCCCGCAGGCCGCGGAGCGGGGCGTGAAGCCCGAGGTCATCGAGGCCGTCTTCGCCGCCTTCCAGCCGTTCGCCCGGTACGGCTTCAACAAGGCCCACGCCACCACGTACGGGCTGGTGGCCTACCAGACGGCGTACCTGAAGGCGAACTACACCGTCGAGTACATGGCCAGCGTCCTGACGGCGTTCCGCGACAACACCGAGAAGGTCGCGGCGGCGATCGCCGAGTGCCGGCGCCTGGGGATCGAGGTGCGACCCCCCGACGTGCACCGCAGCCACCTCGACTTCACGGTCGAGGGCGAGGCGATCCGCTTCGGGCTGCTCGCGGTCAAGAATGTCGGGCAGGGCGCGATCGAGTCGATCATCGCGGCGCGCGAAGCGGACGGGGACTTCCGATCGCTGGCGGACCTGTGCCGCCGGATCGACCTCCGCCTGGTGAACAAGCGCGTGCTCGAGTCGCTGATCAAGGTCGGGGCCCTCGGCCGCTTCGGGCACCCCGCCCAGCTGCTGGTCGCCCTCGACGACGCCATGGCGGCCGCCCAGGCCGAGCAGCGCGATCGATCCAGCGGACAGACCGCGCTGTTTGGCGGCGAGGCGGAGCCCGAGGCGCTCGAGCGGCCCCTTCCGGCGGCGACGGAGGCCCCGCCGCGCGAGCGACTGCGCTGGGAGAAGGAGCTCATCGGGCTCTACCTCTCCGACCACCCACTGGCGGCGCTGGCTCAGCAGCTGGACCGGTACGTCACGGCCTACAGCGGCGACCTCGGCGAAGAGATGGACCAGCAGCGGGTCGTCGTGGGGGGCGTGGTCACGGGCGTCCGCCGGGTCATCACAAAGTCGAAGGCAACCATGGGCGTGGCGACGCTGGAGGACCTGCAGGGGACGGTCGAGGCCATCGTGTTCCCGAAGACCTTCGAGGCCACGGCGTCGACCTGGCAGGAGGACGCCATCCTGCTGGTGGCCGGCCGGGTCGACCACAAGGGCGACGGGTCGGTGATCCTGGCCGACTCGGCCTGGACCTGGGAGGACGCCGTCGCGCAGGGCGAGGAGGCGTTCGCCCGGCAGGTGCAGTCGCTTGATCGGGGGCGGCGCGGGGGCCGCGACACGGGGCGGTGGGGCGCTCCCGCAGGCCCGGCCGGCGCCGGCGTCGGGGGCCGCGGCACCGCGGTCGCGTCCGGGGCTCCTGCCGCGGGCGGCTGGAACGGCGTGCGCGCCGGTGGCAATGGTGGAAGCGGCGGCATCGGGAACGGGGGCGGGACGGCCGCGAACGGGCGGGCACCCGGCCAGCCGGGCGCGAACGGGCACGGGGGCGCGGTGCGCCGCGCGGTCCCCCTCGTGTCGCCCCTGCGGGGCGGGGGTCTCCTGGGCGAGCGCTGGATCGACGTGCCGGCAGGCCCCGGAGGTGTACCGCCGGTCCGCGGCGGGGAGGGTCGCTCCGGTCCGCCGACCGCGTCCGACCTCCCGGAACCACCGTCGTTCTCCGACGACGATCCGCCGCTCCCGGTCGAGGCGGAGCGCGCGATGGCCAGGCAGACCGCCGCCCCGACCCGACCGCTCGAGGCGCCGCCAGGGGAGACACTCCACCTGCGCTTCGGGTCGCTCTCCGGCGAGCGGCTCGCGGAGGCCTTCGCCGGGGTTCGCGAGATCCTCCGTGTTCGCCCGGGCCAGACGCCGGTCATCCTGGACGTGCCGCTCGGCGACGGCCGCACACAGCCCATGGAGCTGCGGACGAGGGTCGCGTACGACACCGAGCTGCTGGCCGAACTCGACCGGCGGTTCGCCGGGGAGGTGCTCGCGGACCTCGGGGCCTGACGGAACGCGGGTTGAACGTGGGTCGCGCGGCGCCGCGTGATCCGGTGAGCGCCCGGCCCGCCATGTCCCCCGGCTACACCGGCGCCGGGAGGGTCGGTACGCCGGCGAAGTAGGTCGCCTCCCGCTCGGGCGCCACGATCCAGTCGGCCAGTGCGCTGTTCACCAGCAGCGTGCCGGCATCGTGCATCTCGAGCTGACCGCCGCTCATGTAGGCGATCGTCGCGTTCGTCAGCGGCACCATCGGCCCGCGGCGGACGAGACTGCCGAGCGGCGCGATCCCCGGGCGGGCGTGGAGCTCGCCAAGCACGCCGTACGGCCCGAGCTGCACGTGCATCCGGTGGCGGACCGTGTGGATGCGGCGCCGCCGGCTGCCGGACGATCCGGTGGCCTCCACGGCGTACAGCGCGCTTCGCGCCAGCTCGACGCGGTCCATCAGGACGCGGCGGCCGTCGTCGAGGCTCTCGAGCACGGCGTCGCTGAGCAGGATCGTGTCCGCCACGTTCAGCGCGTCAGTCAGCCGATCCATGGTCAGTTCGAGTGTGGCCGAGACCCGGCAGTCCCCCGCGTAGCCGGCGAATCGGATCTGCATCGGTCCCTCCAGCTGCCGACGTGCAGTGTCGACGGCCGGCGCGCCCCGTTCATCCCCCCAACCGTACGGGCTGACCGTGGGACCCGTGGGCGCCGCACCTCCGCCATTCGGCGGAGTTGCGGCCGGGCACACGAAGCCCCGCGACCGATGCGGGGGCGGGCGGTCGCGGGGCGTCGCGGGGATCTGCTCGGTACGGCTCGCCACGTTCCGGAGGCGAGTCGCGCGTCGGGGCGCGGGTTCCTGCGCACCCGCGCCCCGACGGTGTTCCCCACAATGCGCCAGGACGCTGAAGGAATCCTGAAGCCTGGTGCCCGGGGGAGAGAGAAGGGGCACCACCGGGCGAGGTGGTTGGCTGCGCGTCCCGCCGCCGGCCGGTCCTCATCTACTTGCGCAATCACGCAATATTGGCTAGCATACGTGACACCACGCGCACCGCCGACCGGGCGGCGCCGCGGGGGCACAGGCCGGACGGAGAACGATGGACGAACGGGACGCGGAGCGGTACCGGCTCCACGCGGAGGTCTGCAAGGTCCTGACGGACCCGAAGCGGCTGACGCTGATCGACGCGCTCGCCGAGGGCGAGCGATCGGTGGGCGAGCTGGCCGCGGTCCTCGGGGTCACGCTCGCCAACGCCAGCCAGCACCTGGGCGTCATGCGCCACGCGGGGATCGTCGAGACCCGCCGCGAGGGGACCACCGTCCTGTACCGGCTGAGCGATCCCGAGATCGTGGACGCGTGCCGGATCATCGATCGACTGGTCGGCCGCCGCGCCCACCGGGACGTTCGCGAGGAACCGACTGCCGGGCCGGGCCGGCCCGCAACACTGGCACCCAGCGCACGGAGTTGAGACCCATGACCACAGTCACGCGCTACACGTTCGGCACGCGCCTCCGGATACCCGTCGCCGACGCCCGTCCGCGCGTCGAAGCGGCGCTGAAGGCCGAGGGATTCGGCGTGCTGACCGAGATCGACGTGGCGGCCACGATGCGGGCGAAGCTCGGCATCGAGCAGGCCCCCTATCTCATCCTCGGAGCCTGCAACCCGTCGCTGGCGCACCGGGCGCTCGAGGCCGACCCGTCGATCGGGGCGCTCCTGCCGTGCAACGTGGTGCTGCGCGAAGTGGCCGGCGAGACCATCGTCGAGGCCCTCGACCCGGACGCGGCGCTGGGGATCGTAGACAACGCGGCCGTTGCCGCCGTCGCCGCCGATGCGCGCGAGCGACTGCAGCGCGTGGTCGCCAGCCTGGAGGTCGAGGCATGACCGGAACAACCGCGCGTCCTCATCGGGTGCTCGTCTTCACCACCCCGACGTGCCCGTGGTGCAGCCGCGCCAAGAGCTACCTGCGCACCCGGGGCGTGGCGTTCCGCGAGATCGACATCAGCCGCGATGCCTCGGCCGCGCGCGATCTCGTCCGGCGCACCGGCCAGATGGGGGTCCCCGTCATCGAGATCGACGGCCGCCCCATCGTCGGCTTCGACCAGGGCCGCATCGACGCCCTGCTCGGCCTCCGCGCCGGGTCGCCCGTCAACTGAGCCCGGATCGTCCGGCGGCGTCGCCGTCGCGGTCCCCATCGCACATCGTCGCCAGCCAGCTGTTCGAACAGCAGAAGGAGTCACCTGCCATGTCCACCCAGGTCCAGCCGCTCGGCAGCCGCGTCCTCGTCCGCGTCCTCGCCGAGGAGAGCGTGACGAAGTCCGGGATCCTCCTCCCCGACACCGCCAAGGAAAAGCCGCAGCGCGGGGATGTCGTCGCCGTCGGCGACGACTCGGAGACGATCAAGGTCAGCGCCGGAGACCGCGTGCTCTTCCCCAAGTACACCGGCACCGAGATCCGCCTGGAAGGGGAGGATCACCTCATCATCGACTCGACCGACCTGCTCGCGATCCTGCGCGAGTCGCCGGCCGTCGTCGTCGCCGCCTGATAGCCGGAGCGCGTCCCGATGACTGACAAGCTGCTCGTGGTGATCGTCTCCGACGACGTGAAGGCGTCGGTGGGTGTGCGGATGGCATCGCGCATGGTTGAGCGCGGCGCCCTGTCCGACGTCCGAGTCCTGTTCTTCGGCCCCAGCGAGCGGCTGCTCGCGGATCCTCCGGCGGACCTGGTCGAACCGCTCGAGACGGTCCGGCGCAAGGCCGCGCCGCTGGCATGCCGCGCCGTGGCGGACCAGCTCGGGGTGGTCCAGCGGCTCGAGGAGGCCGGCGCCGAGCTGGTTCCCGCGGGCCAGGAGATCGAGCGCCGGATACTCGACGGCTACGAGATCATGACCTTCTAGAGGAGGCCCCCGGATGAACCGACGGCGGAGCCGGGGCGGGTCGATGCCGCGCGCTCCGCGGACGCGATGAACTCGACCTGTCCTCCTGCGGCGGTGGCGTGCTCGGTGGCCTCGTACGTGCGCGACTCGGCCCGGTCGCTGGCCGCGCTGTCGGACCGGCGGTTCGTCGCCCGGGCGTCGGCCTGGAGCGCCGTGGCCCTGCTCGCGTTCGGCCTGGTGGCCGCGATCATCCCGAATCCCGTGTTCGGGCGCAGCATCCCGCCGCAGCCGTTCGCCATCGCCGTCTGGCTCGCCTCGGCCCCGATGATGGGGCTCATCGCCGCCACGTACGGGCTGCCGGGGCGCGTCGCCGCGGCGGCGATGGCTCCGATCCCGCTGGGCCCGGGTACCCCGGTCCCGCTGGGCCGGGGGGTCGCGGCTGAGCCGGCGGCGCGGACGAGCGGCTCCACGGCGGCAA
>JAJYDP010000382.1 GCA_021777365.1 Chloroflexota bacterium
TCTAGGTTCCCGCTCCGGCGGGTCGGGGCCTGGGCTCTGGCCCGGGCCCGGGTCCGTGTTCGGCTCTGGCCCGGGCTCTGGTCCGGGCCGGGTCCGGGTTCGGGCTCTGGCCCGGGCCCGGGTCCGTGTTCGGCTCTGGCCCGGGTCCGCGCGCGGCCTGGCGTCCCGGACGGCCACGGATCGGGTTCGCGGGCCTCACGGCGGGCGCAGGCGATCACTCCCTGCCCAGGTCCGCGGCGGCGCTCGACGCGCGGCCGACGGTGGCTGCATACCAGCCACGGTGGTGTTCCGCATGTCGGGGTTGTCGTCCGCAGGGCTCGAACGAGCCCGCTGCCGTCCGGGGATCGGATCGTGGAACGTGGGCGGCGGCGAATCCTGGGTGGAGTGCGCCGTCCTCCCGGTGCGCGCGTGGCGTACCACCACGTGCGGTGGTAGACGACCCGCAGATCGCCGCTTCGGGCGGATAGCACCACCCTGGGTGGTATCCGAACGTCCGCTGCGCTCGGGCTTGCGCTCCGCCGGACGCTACGCGAAGCGGCCCCGGTAGCGCCCGGGCAGGAGTGCCGCGATCCGGCGCATCAGGTCGTCGCTGGCGGCGTCCAGCGCGGCGTGCCGGGTGCCGCCCGCGCCTGTGGCCCCGGTCGCCATCCGGTACGGCTCGCCGAAGCGGATGTGCACGACCTTGCCGGGGCGCGGCAGCAGCTTGCCGATCGGCCAGAGCTCCTCCGTGCCCCACAGTGCTGCCGGGAGCACCTCCGCGCCGCTGCGGACCGCAAGGAGCGCGACTCCCGGCTTGGGCTCGCCCAGGATCCCGGTTCGGCTCCGCGTGCCCTCGGGCGCGAGGCCGAGCCAGTCGCCCCCCGCCAGCACGTCGGTCGCCATCCGGTAGGCCTCGCGGTCCGGTCGGCCGCGACGCACCGCGAACCCGCCGTAGTCGCGCAGCAGCGTGCCGAAGACCGGGATCGCGACGGCCTCCGCCTTGGCCATGTGCCGTACGCGGCGCCCGGTGGCCTCGTGGATCGCGATGGCGAGCAGGATCGGGTCGGCCCAGGAGAGGTGGTTCGTGGCAAGGATCACGCCCGGGCGGTCGGGCAGGTCTTCGGCCCCCTCAACGACGAGCCGGACACGCAGGATCGACATGAGGACGCGGACGGCCCCGTTCACGAGCCGGAACGTGATCGTCACCGGAGGAGGTGTGCCGGGCGGCGGTCCCGTGCGAACGCCGGCGGCCGGCACCGCGCCTGCCGAACCTGCCACGCCCGCGCCCGCGTCGGCAGCCCCCGCAGAACCCACGCCCGCCGGCACCGCGTCGGCCGAACCTGCCGCGCCCGCGTCCGCGGCGTCGGGCGCCGGCTCCGGTTCGATCCGAACCGCCGGCGACCCCCCGGTGCCCGGCGTCCCGGGAGAGACGCTCATCCTCCCGCCTGCTTGCTGCCCATCAGCTCGCCGCCGTCCACGCCGATCGTGTTGCCCGTCATCCAGAAGAGGCGGGACGACGAGAGCGCGACGATCGCCTCGGCCACGTCCTCGGGCGTGGTGAGCCGGCCGCCGGGGTTCCGTTCGCGCGCGTAGTCGAACAGCTCCTCGTGGCCCGGGATCGCGCGGGACGCGCGGGTGTCGGCCACCCCCGCCCGGATCGCGTTCACCGTGATCTGGAACGGGCTGAGCTCGAGGGCGAGCTGGCGGCAGTGCGATTCCAGGGCCGCCTTCGCCGCGCTCACCGGGCCGTACGTCGGCACGACCTTCACCGCGCCCTCGCTCGTCATCGCGAAGAGGCGGCTGCCCGGCCCGAACAGGCCGGCGTGAAACAGGTCGCGCACCCAGTAGACCATCGAATGCGCCATGACGTCGGCGGTCATCTCCAGCTGGCGCTGCGAGACCTCCTTGCGCCGCGGATCCGTCGAGATGTAGGAAAGGGTGACCCCGAACGCGAGCGAGTGCAGGAAGACGGCGATGTACGGGTCCGCACCGGCCCCCCTGCGTTCCGCGAACCGCCGCGAGATGTCCTCCACGACCGCGTGGCGCTTCTCCTCGTCGGCGGCGTTGACGTTGTGGAACACGACCTGGACGCCCGTCTCCTCGATCGTCCGGCGAACCTCGTCCGCGGCCGCGATGCTGCCGCGGAGGTCCAGGTGCACGCCGACGATCGAGCAACCGTCGCGGGCGAGCGCGATCGCGGTGGCCGCACCGAAGCCGCTGCTCGCCCCCAGCACCAGCGCCCAGCGCTCGCGTCGGTCGTTGTCGGTCATCCTTCCCTCCGTCTGGCGGCCCATCCGCGCCAGAGTGTAGCCGCGACCCTCCGGGCGATGATTCCGCACCCCGGCGCCGGCACGACGCCGCCGCGGAGCTCGTTCCGCTCGCGATCGCCCGGCCCCGGATACCATGCACCACCGTGACCGCCCGACTGCCCAGGCTCCTGCGATTCGGCGCGTTGGTGGCCGCCTGCCTGGTGCTGGTCACCGGCCTCGGCGTGCTCGCCTCGCCGACCGTGAGGGAGTTCCTCTCCCCGGGTGCGGCGAGGACGGTGTCGGCGTCGCCGTCGGGCGGAGCCGCCGCGGCAGCCACGCCGTCGCGCCTCTCGTCCGCCGCAGGCGCCGCGGCCGCCGGGTCCGCGGCCGGCTCGCCTCTCGCTTCATCGCCGGCCGCGATCGCATCCGGGTCCGCCGCTGCTCCGACGCCGATCCCGCCGGGGACCGCGACCGGGCAGATCATCCGCGTGACGACCGGGACCGTGCGGGCCGCGCCCGCGCCGGCATGCCCCGCCGCGCTGCCGGCGGCGACTCCGACCGCAACTTCGGCTGCGCTCCCGACCGCCACCCCGACCGCGAACCCGGTCGTGCGGGCGACGTGGCGCGACCCCGGTCTGGTCGAGCACGTCCCGGTCCTCATGTACCACCGCGTGGTTCCGCTCTCGCGCGCGGGTGACTCCCTGCGCAACCTCATCGTGTCGCCCCAGCTGTTCGCCGCGCAGATGGCCGCGCTCCACGCGGCGGGCTGGCACGCCATCACGTTCCGCCAGCTCGCGGCCGACCTGGCAACGGGGATCTCGGAGCCACCGCGGACCGTGGTGATCACCTTCGACGACGGCTACAGCGACGGGTACACCTACGTCCTGCCGGTCTTCCGGCAGTACGGATTCGTCGGGACCTTCTTCGTGATCACCGACCGGATCGGGATCGGCGCGTTCTTCACCGGCCCCGAGCTGTGCGCGCTGAGCCGTGCCGGCGACGAGATCGCGAACCACACCGTCCACCACGTCGGGCTCGGGACCGTGCCTCCGGCCACGGCGCAGGCGGAGATCGTCGATGCGGGCCGGACGATCCGGCAATGGACCGGGGTCACGCCGGTGACGCTCGCGTATCCGTACGGGAGCTGGAGCCCGGCCGTGTTCCCGCTCCTCGCCCAGGACGGCTACGGGCTGGCCGCCACCACGGTGTACGGGGCCGTCGAGGCCTACGCCGGGCGCTACACCGTGCCGCGCATCCGGGTCGGCCCCGGGATCTCGCCGGCCGGCCTCCTGGCAGCGCTCAGCCCGTACGCCGGCTAGGCTCGGGATCTCGCCGGCCAGGCCCGGGCGCTCGTCGGCCAGGCCCGGGCGCTCGCTCCGCCTCCTGCCCGACCGGCCCGCCTGCCACTGTCCACCCCCCCGCCACTCCGTCGAAACTCGCCGCGCGAATCTATGTCCACACTCTTGACAAAGCTCGTATGCTCTTGTTTGTCCAGTTGCTGGACAAAGTCCGACGGGCGGTGAGGGCCGCCGCGGACGGGGTCCGGACCCGCGCGGTGGCAGGCACACGCACCGCGGCGAGCGGGCCGGCGGACGAGGGAGAGGGGACGGCGCGATCCCGGTGGAGCGACCACCCAAGGCGACCCTGCGCGAGACACGCGAGCACAACGAGCAGCTCGTGCTGGCCACCATCTACGACGACGGCCCGGTCAGCCGGGCCGAGGTGGCACGCCGCACCGGCCTGACGCGGACGACCGTCTCGGACGTCGTCGAGCGGCTCCTCAACGGCGAGCTCGCGCGCGAGGTCGGGCGCGGCCCGTCGACCGGGGGCAAGGCCCCGATCCTGCTGCAGGTCCCCGACGATGCCCGGCTGCTGGTCGGCGTCGACCTCGGCGACGCGGTGTTCCGCGCCGCCACCGTCAACCTCCGCGGCGAGATCCTCCACCGCGTCGAGGTCCCCTCCGACGACACGGACGGCCAGGCGGCCCTGGACCGGGCGCTCGACCTGCTGGATCGCCTCGTCTCGGTCCGGAGCGGGCGGATCGTGGGCATCGGCATCGGCGCGCCGGGCCTCATCGACACCACCGACGGCACCGTGGTGCAGGCGGTCAAGCGCGCCTGGCGCGACCTGCCGCTGGGAGCGATGGTGGGCGCGCGCTACGGCCTGCCCGTGTACGTCGCCAACGACAGCCAGGTCGCGGCGCTCGCCGAGCACGTCTTCGGCGTCGTGCGCAGCACCAACCTGATGGCGATCAAGGTCGGACTCGGGATCGGCGCCGGGCTGGTGCTCAACGGCGACCTGTTCCAGGGCGACGGGTTCGGCGCCGGCGAGATCGGGCACACCGTGGTCGAGCCGGACGGCGAGGTCTGCCGGTGCGGCAGCCGCGGGTGCCTGGAGACGGTCGCCAGCAGCCGCGCCGTCCTCGCGCGACTGGGGGCGATGCGAGGCGAGCCCGTGTCCCTCGAGGCCGCCGTGGACGCGTTCCGCCAGGGCGACCCGGACGTGCGCCGCGTGGTGCTGGACGCCGGAGCGCGCCTGGGCGCCGCGGTGTCCGGCCTGGTGGGGGCGCTCGACGTCCACCGCATCGTGCTGGCCGGCACGATGGCCGCCTTCGGCGACCCGTGGCTGGAGGCCGTGCGCACGGCGATGCGGCGCGGAGCGCTGCCGGCGCTCTCACGCCAGGTCCGCCTGGAGCTGGGCGGCATCGACGACATCGTGATCCTCGGCGCATCCGCGCTGCTCATGACGCGCGAGCTCGGACTCAACCTCCGTCCGTCGCGCAGGCCAGCGCCGGTCATGTCGGGCCGAGCGAGCGAACGGGAGTGGGGGCAGGAGGAGACGCAGGGGTCGATCGACGCGGTGGTCATGCGCCCCGCCTGACGGGGCTCGGAACTGGCAGGCCGGGCAGTTCGAGGCTGCCGGCAGGGACGACACAGTCCGACAGGCACGATCTCGGCACATACGAGGAGAGGGTGGCGTGAAAGCCAGGAGCTTCATTCCGATCGCACTGGTGGCCATGGTGGGCCTCACCGGCTGCTCGAGCGCGGGCTCGAGCAGCGCTCCGACGCAGGCGGCGTCGACGCAGGCCGCGAGCAGCGGCACGCTCACCGTCTGGCTGATGAACGGCTCGCTGAACGACAACACCGTCGTCCAGCTCGACACCGATTTCCAG
>JAJYDP010000383.1 GCA_021777365.1 Chloroflexota bacterium
CCGATCCCCAACATGCCGGCCACGAGGCCGGCGCCGAACATCAGCGGCCCGCCGAAGTAGGCGCGCACCGCGTGGTAGGTGATCGTCTGCCCGGTGGGCTGGTCGTAGTAGCTGCCCTCGAGCTCCAGCCAGTGCGTGAGGCGGTCCTGCCACGGGTGAAGGCGCCACACCTCGTGACGCTGCAGGAAGAGCGCGAGCCAGGAGAAGAGCAGCACGACCCCGAACAGGAAGAAGAGGATCGCGTTGCCCGTGGAGAGCGTGATGGACGCGCCGACGATCGCCCCGATGATCGTGAACATCTCGAGGAACATGCCAACCTTGAGGTTGGTGAGCCGGTCGCGCACGTAGGCCGAGGCAGATCCGCTGGACGTGGCGATGACCGACACGATGCTGATCGCGATCGCCTCCTTGATGTTCATCCCGAGCAGCGTCAGCGCGGGGATGAGCACCACGCCGCCCCCCATGCCGGACATCGCGCCGATGAACCCGGCGACGATGGAGATGAGGAGGAGGACCCCGAACGACATGCAGCCTGTTGCCTCTCACGCGGGACGATGGACGTCCAGCCAGCCGGCCCCTCGGCGCCCCGGGCAGGGGGCACGTCGATGCCGGGTGGATGGTGCCGGGCTGCCAGTCGCGCCCGGAGGGACCCTCGGGCCGCTGGCAGACCGGATCCTAGACGCATCGCGTCCATGGCGCTGCGCAGGCGCCGGCCGGGCGTCGGGCCGGGTCGCCGGCGCCGCTTCGTGCGGGGGGCGTGGCGCCTCGGACGACGCCCGGCTCCGGCGAGGCCCGCGAGTCACGGGGCGGGGCGGTGCCACGACCCGGCGTGTGACCCCGACCACCGATTCAGGCGAGCGGACAGCCGGCGCCGCCCGGCCTCCGGCGCCGCTGCCGCCATGCCCGGCGACGGGAAGGCCGCGGTGGGCCAGGGCGGCCCCGGCCGCGCGATCGCGTAGCCCTGCACGAGCAGCGGGCCGCGGGTGCGTGCCAGGAGGGCGAGGTCGGCGGGGGTCTCCGCGCCCTCCGCGATGGGAGTGGCACCGATGGCCCCGGCGAAGCCCACCAGGGCGTCCACCAGGGCCCGCCGCGCATCGTCGTCGGCCAGATCGCGCACGAGGAGCGCGTCGAGCTTCACGAACGAGGGCCGCAGCTCGGTGACGTGGCGCATGGACGCGTAGCCCGCCCCGGCGTCGTCCACCGCGAGGCGCGCTCCCCGGGCGAGGTACGGGGCGATCGCCGCGCGCAGGGCACCGTAGTCGGCCACCGCCTCGTCCTCGGTGACCTCGATGACCAGCCGCTGGAACACCGCATGCTCCAGGGCGGCCGTCACCGCCGGGTCGGCCAGGTAGCGGGGGCTGATGTTGAGCGAGAGGAACGCGTCGTCAGGCACCCCTGCCGCCCGCGCCACGGCGCAGGCGCGCCGCACCGCCAGCGCCTGCAGCTCTGCGCCCAGGCCCGCCGCGCTCGCCTGGGCGAACCAGCGGTCCGGCGGCTG
This sequence comes from Chloroflexota bacterium, assembly GCA_021777365.1. The sequence continues at coordinate 1,499 of JAJYDP010000383.1, forward strand.
GAGCGGCTCGACCCGGAAGCGGGCGAGAGCCTCGTAGCCCGCCACCCGCCGCTGCGCCAGGTCGACGATGGGCTGGAAGTGGGGCACGAGCACGGACGGATCGGCCAGTACGCCCTCGATCCGCCGCCGCTCGCGCCCCCGCGCCGCCTCCTCGTCCGCCACGGCGCGGCGCACGATGCCGGCGGCCAGGGCGCCCATGGCCCGCAGCCTCGCGGCTTCGTCGGGGGCGAGCGGCTCCGGCTCGCGACGGGTCGCCCCGAGCAGGACGCCCACCAGCGCGCCGTCCTGGCCCAGGGGCACCACGAGATGGGCTCGCGCCCCGAGCAGCGCGAGCTGCGCAAGACCGCTCGGCGGGGCCGGCAGCCGATCGAGCGGCACACGCTGCACGCCGCCGGCCGCCAGCTCGTGCAGCTCGGGCATGGCCTCGGGCGGCACGAGGGCGGGCAGCGTGCCCGGCCCTGGGACCGTCCACACCGCCAGTCGCTCCGTGACCGCGGCGTCGAAGAGGTAGATCGCCGCCGCCACGAGCGGCACCGTCCGGGCGAACTGGGCGAGCAGGGCCGCGCCGGCGGCCGCCGCGGACGGGGAGCCCGCGGCCGCCTCGGCGGCCACCTGCAGGTCGGCCAGCTCCGCGGCGCGCCGGGCGGACAGGGCGTGCTGCGCGGTCACGTCGTGCAGCGTCAGCACCAGCCCATCGTCGGGTGTCGCCGCGCGCAGGGAGCGGACGCGCACCTCCAGCGCCCGGCGGGCGCCGTCGGGTGCCTGCAGCTCCACCTCCCGCGGGGGCGGCAGGGCACCCGCCTCGACGGCCGCCCCGAGCACCTCGCGCGCCAGCACCACGTCCGGACGGGTCGCGATGCCCAGTCGTGCGGCCAGCTCGTCGGGAGTACGGCCGAGCAGCGTGGCCCGCGGCGCTCCGAGGAGCGTCTCGGCGGCCGCGTTGCAGAGCACGAGATGCTGGGCGCCGTCGAAGACGAGGATCCCGTCGGCCGCGGCCTCCAGGGTCTCGCCCAGGCGCGCCTCCGATGCCCGCCAGACGTCGGCGTCGCGCTGCGCCAGGGCGCGTTGCTGGGTCGCCTGCCAGAACCGCTGCGTGCGGCCCCAGGCCCAGCCCACGATCCCGCCGGCGCCGACGTACGCGCCGAAGCGGACCGCCCAGCCCCACTGGCCGAGGATGCTGTTCGAGGCGGCCGTGCTGTCCGGCATGAGGGGCCCGAGGAGGATTCCGGCCACGATGCCCGCCGCCGCGCCGCCCCAGGCGCCCCCGCCCAGGGCTCCCAGAGCGATCCCGAGGTAGGCCAGGTGGTCGAGCGGGTTCGGTGCTCCGCCGGTCAGGCGCACCAGGGCGTACACGGCGACGTCGATGAGCAGGGCACCGGCGAGCAGCCCCCGACGCCGCCAACCGGCGGTCATCGGCAGGCGAGCCGCCTGTCCCGCGGGCCCGGATGCCATACGTGGCCAGCGTATCGACGCCGGTTGCCGCAACCCATAGCCCAGGTGGGCTAGGACCGAACGCTGCGGACCACCCGCCGACCGCACGACCTGGGGTCCGCGAAGATCCGCCTCGGTCAGAAGGGATCGCGCGCCTCGATGCGCGGGAACCGGCGGAAGTCGCGATCGCGGGCCAGGATCGTCTTCACTTCGTTCTCGAGCATCAACGCCGTCAGATGCGCGTCCGAAACGAGGTTGCCGGCCGGCAGTGCGTCGTCGGCGACGCCCCGAAACGTCCGCCAGAATGCCTCGCCCTCGCCAACGCTGCGCACGTTGGGACGGTCGAGCAGCGACTGCGAACGCCTGGAGGGCGATCGTCGGGAGCGAAGCCGCGGCTGCGCCGGCGAGGCCCCGCGCAACGACGTCAGCCGACCACCCGGGCAGGTTGACGAGACCACCCACGCCAGGCCCGATCGCCAGCGCGAGCGCGAGCACCCGGGCCGCGATCGCCGCCGACCGCGTCGCGCCGACGGCGACCTGCGCGAGCACGATCGTCGATCTGCGTGTCGGGCCGGCGAGGAGGTCCCGGATCGTCCGATCGGCCCACGCGCGGGGGCGATGGTCGCCTACTCGGTGGACAGGATGCCGAGCAGTCGTGCCCGAGCGACCGCCTGGGTGCGGCTGCTCACGTCCAGCTTCGAGTAGATGTTCCGGACGTGGACCTTCACGGTCTGGGGCGAGAGGAACAGCCGTTCGGCGATGTCCTGGTTGGACAGCCCCTGGGCTATGAGCCCGAGCAACTCGAGCTCCCGTTTGCTCAAGGGATCCGCGAGGCCGACGGCGGCGTCCGGGCGATCTCGATGCGAAGCCGGGCCGCCGAGTTCACCGCCGGTCGCGTCCGTCGAGAAGGCACCCAGCAGCCGGAGGCAGTACTCGCGATGCAGACCCGCGGCTGCGGCCTCGCGCAGCAGGCGCGCCATCGGCGGTCCTTCGTCGACGAAGAGCCGGACGAAGCCCTCCGGCTCGCCGATCTCCATCGCCTCGCCGAGCAGCGACACTGCCTCGGTCGTATGGGCCGCGGCGCGATGGGCGAGCGCCTGGAGAACCAGGGCCCTCAACCGATCGTCGAGCCAGGCCCGTGATTCAGCCTGGCGGCGATACGCATCGAGCGCGGACAGCGCGGCGTCCGCGTCTCCTCGCGACAGCAGGACTCGAGCCCGGACCACCGGCAGGTCGAACTCTTCGGCGAGCCGCGCGGTCCTGTCCACGTCTCCAGCGCGGAGAGAGATCGCCGCGCGGGCGGCCGCCATCGCGGGTGCCTCGCGGTCGCAGTCCTGATCGCGCACCGAGCGCTCGGCCTCGGCCAGGATGCGGGCCGCCCCGGCGAGATCGCCCCGGGCCAGCTTGACGCGGGCCAGCAGGACGAGGCATGCCGCCGGTCGATCCGTGTTCTCCAGCCGGCGGGCAAGCCCCAGGGCCTGCTGGCCTCGCTCCCAGGCCGCGTCCAGGTCGTTCCACTCGTAGAGGATGCGGCTCAGACCGAGGTGGGCATCGGAGATCCAGGACCAGGGCAGATCGGCGGCGCGCCGGATCGTGTCCTCGTACGTCTCGGCCGCCAGCCTGAGCTCGTTGTCGATCTCCTGCATCCGGGCGATCCCGATCGAGGCATTCATCTCTCCGAACCGATAGCCCGTCGCCCGGCTCATCGCCAGTGCCTCGCGGTACGCCTTGCCGGCCGTGGCTCGCTCGCCCGCAACCTCATGGGCGTACCCGGACGCCCACGCAGCCAACGCGCGCGTCAAGTCGTCCGAGCGGAGAAGCTGCAGGGCTCGCTGCGACTCGACAACGAAGTCCTCCGTCCGATGCTCGACGAACGCCAGGATCGCCCGAAGAGCGGCGACCTGGCCCAGGAGGTCGCGCGTCCGTTCGTCGTCGGCCTGCTTGCCCAGCGCTGCCTCCGCGGCGACGAGCACCTCCTCGAAGCCCTCCGTCCTGCCGGTTGCCAGCAGCACCTGCGCCCAGACGATTCGCAGCGACGGCCGGGCGTCCAGGGTCTCCGGGGGCAGCGACGAGATCCAGGCGCCGGCCGCGACGAAGCTGTCGCTGATCTGCAGCGACGGGCCGTGGCCCATGATCAGGCGCTCGGCGCGCTCGAGGTCGTGGCCCGCCGCGGCGTGGCGGAAGGCCTCGAGGTCGAAGCCGTTGGCCTCGTGCCACACGCTCGCCCGGGCGTGGAGCTCGTCCACGACCGCAGCCGACTCGGACTGCCCGAGGCGCTGGCGCAGCAGGTCGCGGAAGAGGTGGTGGTAGCGATACCAGTGACGCTCGCCGTCGAGAGGGACGAGGAACAGGTTCGCGCGCTCGAGATGCTCGAGTGTCGGCTGGCCGGGCGTGGAGGGGTCGGAGGTGACGGCATCGCACAGGGATCCGCAGAGCCGATCGAGGATCGACGTGC
>JAJYDP010000384.1 GCA_021777365.1 Chloroflexota bacterium
CGGCATCGAGCGCTTCGTCCGGGAGCGTGAGTCGCGCCTGCAGCGCATCCGCCGGGCGCTCGAAGCAGCGGAGGCGCGGTGACCGAGCGTCCCCAGCGAACGACCATCCCCACCGGCGTCCCACGCACGACCCACACGTCCAGCTCACCGAGGTAGAGGACACACGATGCCGCGACTTGGACTCGAGAAGGAGCTCGTCGACGCGAGCGTCTACGCCAACACCGTGCAGCGTTTCCGCGAGCGGCGGATCGCGCTGCCGACGTTCGCGCAGCTCGCCGACCCCTCGCTGATCCCCGACAACGTCCGGGCGGCGCTGGGCCCCGTGGGGCCGGACGACGCCAGCCCGCTGAACCTGTTCCGCGTGCAGTGGTACAACGACGCGTCGCGCACCGGGTTCCAGGACGTGCCGGCGTACGTCGAGCTGCCGAAGTCGCTCACCGGCGTGGACGCCCGGATCGTCGTTGCGCTCGGCGACCGCTTCCCGATGATCGCCGCGCACAAGGTGCTCGCCGCCTACGGCTGCCTCGCGCCGCGCATCATCACCGGCCAGTTCGACCCGACGCATCACCTCGCGGTCTGGCCGTCGACCGGCAACTACTGCCGGGGCGGCGTCGCCATCTCCCGGATCATGGCCTGCCGCGGGGTCGCGGTGCTGCCCGAGGGGATGAGCCAGGAGCGCTTCGACTGGCTCGAGCGGTGGGTCGTGGACTCGTCCGACATCATCCGGACGCCCGGCACGGAGAGCAACGTCAAGGAGATCTACGACAAGTGCGACGAGCTCTCCGTCGACCCTGAGAACGTCATCTTCAACCAGTTCTCCGAGTTCGGGAATCACATCGTCCACTACCTGGCCACGGGCAGGGCGCTGGAGCACGTGTTCAGGACGATGCAGGCGCGGGAGCCGGGCCTGCGCCTTCGGGCGTTCACCTCCGCCACTGGATCGGCCGGCACCATCGCCGCCGGCGACTACCTGAAGGAGCACCAGGGCTCGCTGACGGTGGCCATCGAGGCGCTGGAGTGCCCCACCCTCATCGAGAACGGCTTCGGCGAGCACAACATCCAGGGCATCGGCGACAAGCACATCCCGCTCATCCACAACGTGATGGCGACCGACGTCGCGCTGGCGCTGTCGGACCGCGCGACGGACCGCCTGAACGTCCTCTTCAACACGCCGGTCGGCCGCGCGTACCTGGCCGAGCGTCGCGGCGTCCCCGCTGCGACCCTCGACGCGCTCTCCTCGTTCGGCCTCTCGAGCATCGCGAACGTGCTGGGCGCGATCAAGACGGCCAAGTACTACGAGATGGGCCCCGACGACGTCATCGTGACCGTCGCCACCGACGGTGCCGCGATGTACCACAGCGAGCGGGACATCGCGTTCGGCAAGTACTTCGGCGGGGCGTTCGACGCCGTCGCGGCGAGCGAGGTCTTCGGCGAGCACATCCTCGGGACGACCACGGACCACCTGCTCGAGCTGTCGCGCAAGGACCGCGAGCGGATCTTCAACCTCGGGTACTACACGTGGGTCGAGCAGCAGGGCGTCTCGATCGAGGAGTTCAGGGCCCGGAAGGACCCCGCGTTCTGGACGCAGATGCGCGCGATCGCAGCCGACTGGGATCCCATGATCGAGGAGTTCAACAGCCGCACCGGCGTCCTGGAGTCGCTGTGAGCACGTCGTCCGGCGCCGGGGCGGTGCCCGCGTCCGGCCTCGCCAGCACGCTCGTCTGCGCGGGCTGCGGCGCCGTTCCCGCGCCCGACGACCCTTACCCGTTCCGCTGTCCCAACGCCGCGTCGGGCGACGACACGGACCACGTCCTGCGCCGTCGCCTGGCCGACCCGTCCCTCGCCTTTCCCTCGGCGGCCGAGGCGGCCGCCGAGGCCAACCCATACGTCGCGTACCGGCACCTCTTCCACGCGTACCACCTGGCACGGGCGGGCGGGATGGACGACGCGGCGTACATCGAGCTGGTGACCCGCCTCGACCGGGCGGTCGCCGGCGTGGACGGACATGGCTTCACCGTGACCCCGTTCGGGCGGGCCGACGCGCTCAGCGAGCGGCTCAAGTTCGCTCCCGACGGCGGGATCTGGGTCAAGAACGAGACCGGCAACGTCTCCGGGTCGCACAAGGCACGACACCTCTTCGGCGTGCTGGTGCACCTCGAGGTCATGGAACGGCTCGGCCGGGCCGATCCGGCCGAGCGGCGGCGCCTCGCCATCGCCAGCTGCGGGAACGCGGCGCTGGCGGCGGCCGTGGTGGCGGCGGCGGGGCAGCGGGCCCTGGACGTCTTCGTCCCGGAGGACGCTGATCCCGTGGTGGTGGACCGGCTCGACAGGCTCCGGGCACGGGTGACGGTCTGCCCGCGCGAGCCGGGCGTCCCGGGCGATCCCACGTACCATCGCCTCAAGCAGGCGATCGCCGAGGGTGCCCTGCCCTTCACGTGCCAGGGCAATGAGAACGGGCTGGCCGTCGAGGGGGGCTTCACGCTGGGCTACGAGCTGGCAACGCAGCTGGCGGGCGGGCCGACGCTGGACCGCCTGATGCTCCAGGTGGGTGGCGGGGCCCTGGCGAGCGCCTGCATCGAGGGGCTCGCGGAGGCCGTCACGCTCGGCGCGCCGGTGCGCCTGCCGCGCTTCCACGCGGTGCAGACCACCGGCGCCTGGCCGCTGCCCCGGGCGTACCAGCGCGTGGCGGCGCGTCTCCCGGATGGCGCCGGCGAGGCGGCACGCCGTGCGGCGCTCGCGTACGCGGCGACCCACCGCTCCGAATTCATGTGGCCGTGGGAGGAAGCACCCCACAGCATCGCCCACGGCATCCTCGACGACGAGACGTACGACTGGCTCGCCGTGGTGGAGGGGATGCTCGCTACCGGTGGCGGCCCGGTCATCGTGACCGAGGACCAGCTGACGCGCGCCAACACGCTGGGCAGCGAGCTGACCGGCATCGACGCCGACGAGACCGGGACCTCCGGGCTCGCCGGCCTGATCGCGCTGCGGGAGGAGGGAACGATCGGGGATCACGAGCGAGTCGGCGTCCTGTTCACCGGCGTGCGGCGATGACCGGCACGCGCGCGGGCCGGTCGGCTCCGCGCGGGGCGACCGGCACGTCCACGGCGAACACTCCCGGGAGGAACGCATGACCGGCAACGACGCAGGGGCGGGCGTCACGCCAGGCCTCGTCTGCGCGCATCACCACATCTACTCGGCGCTCGCGCGCGGGATGCCGGCACCGCCGGTCACGCCGCTCACCTTCCGCCAGATCCTCGAGCAGGTCTGGTGGCGCCTGGACACGGCGCTCGATCTCGAGATGCTCGAGTGGTCGGCGAAGCTGGCCGCCCTCGAGGCACTCGAGTCGGGGACCACCGCCATCGTCGACCACAACGAGTCGCCCAACGCGATCGAGGGCTCGCTCTCGGTGATCGCCGACGCCTGCGCCGAGGTGGGCGTGCGCGTCGTCTGCGCCTACGGGGTGACGGACCGCCACGGGCCCGACGGGGCGCGCCGCGGGCTCGAGGAGAACCGCCGCTTCCTCGCCGCGGGCGGTCGCGGCCTGGTGGGGATCCATGCCGCCTTCACCTGCAGCGACGAGACGCTGGCCGCGGCCGCGGCCCTGGCCCGCGAGTTCGGTGTGGGGGCCCACGTCCACGTCTGCGAGGGACCCGAGGATGCGGAGGCGCCGGGTCGGCTGGCCGGGCTGACCGACCAGCGCTGGCTCCTGGCCCACGGCGTCCACCTGCCCACCGACCACGGGCTGGCCGGGACGATCCTCCACAACCCCTTCTCGAACCTCAACAACTCGGTCGGGTACGCCAACCCGGCCCGCTTCGCCAACCCGGTCGCGCTCGGCACGGACGGGATCGGCGCGCAGATGATCGAGACGTTCCGGCTGGCCTATGCCATGCAGCGGTCCGTGGACGTCACGGCGTCGCCCGAGACGGCGTGGGGCTGGCTGGAGACCGGCTGGGACCTGGTGCCCGAGGCGCGCGCCGATCGCGTGACGTGGTCGTACGAGCCCATGGACCCCTGGCACATCGCGTTCACGCCCGGCATCCGCCCGCTCCGCGTGGAGGTGGGCGGCGAGCTCGCCTGGGACGAGCACGGGCCGACCCGGGTGGACGCGGCCGAGATCCGGGCGAAGGCCCGCGAACAGGCGGCGCGTCTGCACGCCCGCCTCTGATCCCCAGCCCACCACCCACGCACGCCGTCCCGCGGCCCGACGACGAGGGAGGACCCGATGTCCGATCGATTCCACCCCATCTCGATGGAGCAGCTCACCGACTGGGTCTTCACCGAGCTTCGGGAGAAGGGCTCGCTCTTCAACGTGCCCCGGTCCGCGTTCTTCGCGCCGCGCCCCGAGCACCGCTTCCGGCGGCGCGAGTACGGCGTGGAGCTGGAGACGCCCTTCGGGGTCGCCGCCGGGCCGCACACCCAGATGGCCCAGAACATCATCACGGCCTGGCTCGTCGGGGCCCGCATGATCGAGCTCAAGACGGTCCAGACGCTCGACGAGCTCGACGTGAACAAGCCCTGCATCGACGTGCAGGACGAGGGATACAACGTCGAGTGGTCGCAGGAGCTGCGCGTCCACCAGTCGTTCGACGAGTACCTGCGGGCCTGGGTCCTGGTCCACGCGCTGCACCGCGAGCTCGGCTGGCCCGGGGAGCGGCCGGGGATGGTCTTCAACATGAGCGTCGGGTACAACCTGGACGGGATCCGGAAGCCGAACGTCCAGTGGTACCTGGACACCATGGCCGACGCCTCCGCGTACCTGCCGGCCTACGTCGACATCGTCGCCCGGCGCTTCCCCGCCGTCCGCGACGTCGAGATCCCGGCCCGGCTCTCCGACTCGGTCACCCTCTCCACGATGCACGGGTGCCCGCCCGACGAGATCGAGCGGATCTCGATGTACCTGCTCGAGGAGCGCGGGCTCCACACCCTGGTCAAGTGCAACCCCACCCTCCTCGGCGCCGAGCGAGTGCGGAGCATCGTGAACGAGGACCTGGGCTTCGTCGACGTGCCGATCCCGGACGAGGCGTTCGGCCACGACCTGCAGTGGGCCGACGCGGTCCCCATGTTCCAGAACCTCCGGAGCGCCGCCGCGGCGCGGGGGCGCGTCTTCGGCCTGAAGCTGACCAACACGCTCGAGGTGAAGAACTGGCGGAGCGTCTTCGAGCGCGACGCCACGATGTACCTGTCGGGGCGCGCGCTCCACGCCGTCACCACCAACTTGGCGGCCCGCATCACCGACGAGTTCGGCGCCACGGTGCCGATCTCGTTCGCCGGCGGCGCGGACGCGTTCAACGTCGCGAACCTGCTCGCCGCGGGGATGCGCACCATCACGGTCTCCTCGGACCTGCTCAAGTCCGGCGGTTACCTGCGGATG
>JAJYDP010000001.1 GCA_021777365.1 Chloroflexota bacterium
GGGCGTCCTGGCTGCCACCGACTTCCTGCGCCGGATCAAGCTCGGCGAGACCGTCGACCTCGCGGGCAAGCGCGTCGTGGTGGTCGGCGGCGGCAACGTGGCCATGGATGCATCGCGCGTGGCCCGTCGCATGGGCGCCGCATCGGTGACGGTTGCGTACCGCCGCAGCCGCGCCGAGATGCCGGCGCACCACGTCGAGGCGGACGACGCCGAGAAGGAAGGCGTGCAGTTCGCGTTCCAGGTGGCCCCGGTCGAGGTGACCGGCGACGCCGCCGGCGCGGTGAACGGCCTCCGCTGCGTGCGGATGGCGCTCGGCGAGCCGGACGCCTCCGGGCGCCGGAGCCCGACGCCGATCAGCGGCAGCGAGCACGTCATCGGGTGCGACGTGATCATCGCCGCCATCGGCATGACGCCCGACACGGCAGCCTTCGCGAGCCAGATCGGCGTCGAGCGCAGGGGCACGCTTCGGGCCGACCCGAAGACGCTCCAGACGGACGTCCCCTACGTCTTCGCGGCCGGCGACGTCGTGAACGGCGCCACCGACATCACCCGGGCCGTCGGCGAGGGCCGGCGGGCGGCGCACATGATCGACCGCTGGCTGACCGGCGGGATCCTCGACGGCTTCGACCTGCGACTGCCGGTGGTGGACAAGCAGCAGGTCCTGGCCCGCCAGAAGGTCTACACGCTGCGACCGGCGACGCCGGAGGCGGTGACGCTCGAGGCGGCACCCCGCGACTTCCGCGAGGTCGAGGCACCGCTCTCCGAGACGGAGGCGCGGGCGGCGGCCGGCCGCTGCATGGACTGCGCGGTCTGCTCGGGCTGCCACGAGTGCGTCAGCGCCTGCCCGGTCGACGGGTGCATCGACCTGCAGGCCCGCGACACGGAGCTCGATGTGGAGGTCGGGGCCGTGGTGGTCTCGACGGGCTACAAGCTCTTCGCGGCCGACCTCAAGCCCCAGTACGGCTTCGGCCAGTACCGCAACGTGATCACCGGCATGCAGATGGACCGCCTGCTGGCCCCGACGCGGCCCTTCAACACGATCCTGCGACCCAGCGACGGCAAGGTGCCGGAGCGGATCGCCTACATCCTCTGCACCGGCTCGCGTGACGAGACCGTCAACAACCCGCTCTGCTCCAAGTTCTGCTGCATGTACTCCATCAAGCAGAACCAGCTGATCATGGGGGCCCTGCCGCTCGCCGAGGTCACCGTCCATTACATGGACATCCGGGCCGCCGGCAAGCGCTACGACGAGTTCTACGAGCAGTCGAAGTCGATGGGGGCCACCTACGTCAAGGGCCGGGTCGCCAAGATCACCGAGAAGGAGAACGGCGACCTGATCCTCCGCTACGAGGACATCGAGAACGGCGGCCAGCTGGTGGACGCCGAGTACGACCTGGTGGTGCTGGCCGTGGGGGTCCAGCCGAACCGCGACGCGGCCATGCTCTTCCCCGAGGAGCAGCTGGCCGAGGACAAGTACTTCTACGTGGCCGAACCGGACGAGGACCTGAACCCCGGCGTGACGAGCATCCCGGGAGTCTTCGTGGCCGGGACGGCGGCGGGGGCGAAGGACATCGTGGACTCGATCCTGCACGCCGGCGCGGCCGCGGCGCAGGTGGCGGCCCACCTCGAACGCACCCAGGCCAACGTGAAGGTGCCGGCATGAACAGCGAGGAGACCACCGTGGCCGGCCAGCTCTCGCCAGAGCAGCGGCGGATCGGCGTCTACGTCTGCCACTGCGGCGGCAACATCTCCGACTACGTCGACGTGCAGCGCGTCGTCGACGCGATCAAGGATGAGCCCGGCGTGATCGTGGCGCGGGACACCATCTTCGCCTGCGCGGACGCGACCCAGGAGAACATGGAGGAGGACATCCACCAGTACGGCCTGGACGGGCTCGTGGTGGCGTCCTGCTCCCCGAAGCTCCACACCGTCACGTTCCGCGGCGTCGCGAAGCGCGCCGGCATCAACCCGTACCAGTACACGCAGGTCAACATCCGCGAGCAGGACTCGTGGACGCACGGCGACAACCCCGAGGGTGCCACCCACAAGGCGATCAGCCTGGTGAAGGCGGGCATCGCGCGGACCCGCCTGACCACGCCGCTGGAGCCCCTGGTGGTGGAGACCACCCAGAAGGCGCTGGTGGTCGGCGGCGGGATCACCGGGCTGCGGGCCGCCATCGGGCTCGCCGACGTGGGGCTCGAGGTCTTCCTCGTCGAGAAGGAGCAGGAGCTCGGCGGGTGGGTCGGCCGGTTCGGCACGATGTACCCGCACGACCGCAGGGGAAGCGAGCTGATCGCCGGCCTCGTCGGCGAGGCGCGGAAGCGCTCCAGCATCACCGTCTTCACCAACGCCGAGCTGATGGCCAAGTCCGGCAGCTTCGGCAACTACGTCGCTGCGATCCGGGTGAACTCGGACCTGCCCGAGCTCATCCACGTCGAGGTCGGCTCGATCGTGGTGGCCACCGGCTTCGACACCTACCAGCCGGAGGTCGGCGAGTACGGCTACGGCATCGACGGCGTGGTGACGCTGCCCGAGTTCAAGGCGCTGATCGACGCATCGTCGGGCCCGCTCGTCCACCACGGGCGGCCGGTGAAGACCATCGCCTACATCTATTGCGTGGGCAGCCGCCAGCCGGGCGCCAACGAGTACTGCTCGCGCTACTGCTGCGCGGCCACGGCCCATGCCGCCCTCCAGGTGTCGGGGCTGGACCGCGGGGTGCACCAGTACCACCTCTACCGCGACATCCGCACGTACGGCAAGTACGAGCTGATGTACACGGACTCCCGCAAGAACGGTTCCGTGTACATGAAGTTCCCCGAGGACACCCCTCCTTCGGTGGCGCGGACGGACGGCGGCCAGCTGACCGTCACCACGCACGACACGCTCACCGGCGGCGAGGAGCTGACGATCCCGGCCGACCTGGTGGTCCTGGTCACCGGGATGGTCCCCCGGAAGAACGAGGAGCTGATGGGGCTCCTGAAGCTGCCGGTGGGGACCGACGGGTTCTTCAACGAGATCCACCCGAAGCTCCGGCCGGTCGAGACGGTCGTGGACGGCGTGCTGATCGCGGGCGCGTGCCAGGGCCCCAAGAACTCCACCGAGAGCGTGGCAGCGGGACTTGCGGCCGTCACCCAGAGCGCGGCGATCCTGAAGAAGGGCTTCGCCGAGCTCGACCCACAGGTGGCCGAGGTCAACGCCGCGGCATGCACCTGGTGCGAGAAGTGCATCGACGCCTGCCCCTACTCGGCGATCGAGAAGGCCGAGGTCGCCGGACGCACGGTCGCGGCGATCAGCCCCAGCACGTGCAAGGGCTGCGGCGGGTGCGTGCCCGTCTGCCCGGAGGACGCGATCGACCTCCGGGGCTACACCGACGCCCAGATCCGGGCCGTGATCGACACCATGCTGGAGGAGCCGGTCGCATGAGCACGACCACGATCCGGGAGATCCGGGAGATCATCCGCGAGGAACCAGTCATGCATCCGCGAATCCTCGAGGCGCTCCGCTCGGGGCCGCTCACCGTGCCCGAGATCGCCGAGGCGATCGGGAGCCCCACCGACGAGGTGCTCTTCTGGGTGATGGGCATGCGGCGGTACGGGAAGATCCGGGAGGTCAAGGACCCCACCGACGACGGCTACTTCCGGTACGAGGCGACGAACTGGGCGGTGCCGGCATGAGCGCGCTGGTGGACGCCGGCCTCCTGGCCGACGTGCAGAAGTTCGGGGCCGCCGACGTCTCGGCGTGCTACTCCTGCGGCAACTGCACCGCGATCTGCCCGCTCTCCGACAACGACGGCACCTTCCCCCGCCGGCTGATCCGCTACGCCCAGGTGGGGATGAAGGACGCGCTCCTGGGGAGCAAGGAGCTCTGGACCTGCTACCACTGCGGGGAGTGCTCCGACACCTGCCCCACCCAGGCTGACCCGGGCGGCTTCATGGCCGCGGCGCGGCGGTACGCGATCGCGAACTACGACCGCACGCATCTCGCCCGCACCATGTACACGAGCCCGCTCGCGGGCTCCGTGATCGCCATCCTGCTGGCAGCGTTCTTCGCCCTCTTCATGTACGCCTCCCACGGCGTGCAGAGCACCACCTCGCTCAACCTCTTCGGGTTCATCCCGGAGCCGCTCATCCACAACACCGGCGTCGTCGTCATGATCCTGGTCTTCCTGGCCGGTCTCGCCGGCGTCGTCGGCATGGCCCGCGGCATCTCCAGGCGAGAAGGAATCTCGGTCCGCGACGTGGTGGGCAGCAGGGCCGCGCTGGCGAGATCGGGACGCGCGCTCTGGAGCGCGCTCGCGGTCGAGTCGCTCGGCCAGCTGCGGTTCCGAACGGACTGTGAGTCGGTGCAGGCGGAGCAGCCCTGGTATCGGCGCCGCTGGTTCATCCACGCGTCGACGATGTGGGGCTTCCTGGGCCTCCTGGCGGCCACCGTCCTCGACTACGGCCTCGCCGTGGTGGGGATCAAGGCCACCGGGACGCCCGTCCCGATCTGGTACCCCGTCCGGCTGCTGGGGACTGTGGCGGGCCTGTTCCTCCTCTACGGGACCTCGATGCTGATCCTGGACCGGCTTCGCAAGGCCAACCGCGCCGCCTCCGACTCGACGGCGTCGGACTGGACCCTGCTCGTGCTCCTCTGGATCACCGGCCTGACCGGCTTCCTCATCGAGATCGCGCTGTACCTTCCGCAGGCCCCGGCCTGGGGCTACTGGGTCTTCCTCTTCCACGTCTCGGTGGCCATGGAGCTGGTCCTGCTGGCCCCGTTCATGAAGTTCGCCCACGCCGTCTACCGGCCCGTGGCACTCTTCTTCTACTCGCTGGCGGGAGACAAGGCCAACGCCGCCCGCTGACCCGGTGCCCCATCTGATGCGGCGCTCCACCCGGCACCCGGCCGGCGTGGGGCGTCGCATCGTTTCCGGGCCGGTCGTTTCCGGGCCGGTCGACCGCGCTCCCGGGCCGCATGGCGTGGCCGCCCGCCATCATCCCCCCGTTCGGCCCTTGCGGTCCCCCGGAGCCGGGGAGAGGCTCGGGAGACCAGTTCCGCAATGGAGGCGTGTTTCATGACGCTCTCGTTGCCGGCGCCGTCGCGCATCGGGCTCGTGCCCGCCCCGGTCCCCTGGTCGCCGCTCGTGATCGCGAGCGACCGCTGCAAGGGCTGCGAGCTGTGCGTGGCGGCGTGCCCCAAGTCCTGCCTCGCGCTCGATCAGGGCACCGTCAACCGGCTCGGTTACCACCCGGTGCAGCTCACCGACGCTGCGGCCTGCACCAGCTGCGCGTTCTGCGCACGGGTATGCCCGGACGCGGTCTTCACCGTGTTCGCGGCGCCGAAGGAGACCTCGCGATGACCACCGTCCCCCCGCCCGTGGAGGACCCCTCCTTCTCGTTAGCAGGGACGCGCGAGCCCCCTCGCCGCGTCCTGATGAAAGGCAACGAGGCGATCGCCGAGGCGGCGATCCAGGCCGGGTGCGACGCGTACTTCGGCTATCCCATCACCCCCCAGGCCGAGCTCCTCGAGTGGATGGCCAAGCGGATGCCCGAGGAAGGCCGCGCGTTCGTCCAGGCCGAGAGCGAGCTGGGCGCCATCAACATGGCCCTCGGCGCCGGCGCCGCCGGTGCCCGCGTCCTCGTCTCCTCGTCGGGACCGGGCGTCAGCCTCATGGCGGAGGCGATGAGCTACATGGCGGGCTCCGAGGTCCCCATGGTGCTCATCAACGTGATGCGCGGCGGGCCGGGCCTCGGCAGCATCGGCCCCTCCCAGAGTGACTACTTCCAGGCCGTGAAGGGCCACGGCCACGGCGACTACCGGGTGCCCGTCCTCGCCCCCTCGTCCCTCGGCGAGGCGATGGAGATGGTCGCCACGGCGTTCGAGCTCGCCGAGCACTACCGCACCCCCGTGATCATCCTCGCCGACGGGATCATGGGGCAGGCGATGGAGCCGGTCGAGCAGCACTACCGCACCCCGCCGCGTCAGACGGCCTCCTGGGCCCTGACCGGCGCGGACGGCCGCGAGCCGCGGGTCGTGCGCTCGCTCCATCTCGCGCCGGAGGAGCTGGAGGAGCACAACGCGCACCTCCAGGAGAAGTTCCGCGCGATCGCCGAGCACGAGGTCCGCTGGGCGGGCGAGCGGCTCGACGACGCGGATCTCGTGATCGTGGCCTACGGGACGGCGGCCCGCGTGGCACGCACCGCCATCGCGCGGGCACGTGCGGCCGGGCTGCGGGTGGGCCTCTTCCGGCCGATCTCGCTCTGGCCGTTCCCCTCGGCCGAGCTGGCCGGCGTGGCGGATCGCACGCGAGGGCTGCTGGTGGTCGAGCTCTCGGCCGGCCAGATGGTCGAGGATGTGCGCCTCGCGGTGGCGGGGAAGGTCCCGGTCGCGTTCGAGGGCCGCACGGGGGGCATGGTGCCCTCGCCGGACGAGGTGGTGGAGGCGCTCCGGGAGCTGGACGCCACGGGCTCCTCGCGGCGGGCCAGGCGCGTCCGTCGCCGGCCGCCCATCCCCGTCTCGGGCGCCGACCACATGCACCCGCACGAGCCGATGGCGGAGCCGGAGACGGGCCACGATGCCCTGAGCATCTTCGGCGACGACGCCTGGATGCCGCACTGGTACACGGTTCCGGTCCCGACCCACCCCACGCGCAACGGCCGCGGTCGGGGTCACGGGCGCAACGGGTCGGCAGAGCGGCGCCACGGCGACGAAGGAGGCACCCGATGACCGCGACCGTCCCCGCAGCGCCGCGGGTCATCTACCAGCGCCCGGCTCGCCTGACCGACGTCTCGACGCGGTACTGCCCCGGGTGCGGGCACGGGATCATCCACCGTCTCGTCGCGGAGGTCCTCGAGGACCTGGGGGTGGACGGGCGCACCATCGCGGTCGCGCCCGTCGGCTGCTCGGTCTTCGCCTACGAGTACCTGGGGTACGACTGGTGCGAGGCCCCGCACGGTCGGGCGCCGGCGGTGGCGACGGGGATCCGTCGCGTCCGCCCCGATGCGTTCGTCCTCACCTACCAGGGGGACGGCGATCTCGCGGCGATCGGCACCGGCGAGATCGTCCACGCCGCGGCGCGCGGCGAGCTGATCACCGCGATCTTCGTCAACAACGGGATCTACGGGATGACCGGCGGCCAGATGGCCCCGACCACGCTGGTCGGGCAGCGGACCACGTCCTCGCCCACCGGCCGGGACGTCCGCGCGGCGGGCTACCCCGTGCCGATGACCGAGATGCTCGCCGTGCTGCCCGGCGTGGCCTTCGCCGCACGGGGTTCGATCGCCGATCCCTCCGCGATCGGCAAGACGAAGGCCTACATCCGCAAGGCCTGCGAGGCGCAGATCCGGGGCGAGGGGTTCGCCGTCGTCGAGGTGCTCTCCAACTGCCCCGTGGGCTGGGGCATGACCGCGCAGGAGTCGATCCGCTACCTGCAGGACGTCGTGGTGCAGACGTACCCGCTCGGCGTCCTGGCCGATCGGAGGGCCGGCGCGCAGTCCGGCGCCGCGCGGCCTGGCACGCCGCCCGGCACGGCCCGTCACGCGGAGAACCGGCCGGCGGGGCAGGAGGCTTAGAAGAGCATGGAACGCTCGATCGTGTTCGCCGGCTTCGGCGGCCAGGGGATCCTGTTCGCAGGGCACGTCCTCGCCGAGGCCGCCATGAACGCCGGCGCCGAGGTCATCTGGATCCCCTCGTACGGGCCCGAGATGCGCGGCGGCACTGCCTCCTGCACCGTCATCGTGGGTGACGAGCCGATCGGCTCGCCGATCGTCGATCACCCCGACGTGGCGGTGGTCTTCAACCCCCCGTCCCTCGCCAAGTTCGGTCCGATGGTGGCCCCCGGCGGCGTCCTCATCGTGAACGACTCGCTGGTGGAGGCGCCGTCGGGCCGGGACGATCTCGACGAGATCCGGGTGCGGTGCACCCCGCTCGCCCGCGAGGCCGGGGACGACCGGCTCATCAACGTGGTGGCGCTCGGCGCCCTCGTGGCCCGGACGGGGATCGTGCCCCCGGACCGGATCCGCGAGGCACTGCACGCCATCGTGGGGAAGAAACGGCCGGAGGCCCTGGTCGTGGACCTGCGCGCCTTCGACCTCGGCATGGCCGCGGTGGCGTCCGGGACCGGGCAGCTCACGGATCGGCCGGCCGTCGAGGAGTCCGCCACGCCCGTCTGAGCCCGCCATCGCGCAGAGCACATCGCGCCGGCCCTTCCGGATCGGGAGGCCGGCGCGATGCCGTATTCACGGCCCTTGGACGGCGAACGGCCGGGGTGGTGAGCGACCCCGGCCGTTCTGGGCGATCGGTGGGTGGGACGGCGCGTCCCCGGGTCAGCGGACTCCGGCGAGCTCCTGGAGCTGGTGCCAGTATTCCAGCCGCTCGGCCCGCGTCGCCTGGATCTCTTCCGACGCCGCCCCGTTGCGGAAGTGCTGGGCGAACCGGCCCTCGGTCCTGGCGAAATCCACGAAGTCGAACGTGGTGCCGTCCGGCAGCTTCGACCAGTCCTCCTTCACGTTCGGGTTGCCCTGGAGCGAGAGGCGCTCATGCACCGTCTCGCCCCGCCGGGGGTCGTACGTGAAGAGGGGGAAGGCGCGCGAGTCGACCGCGAGCTTCGCCTGGCGGGTCGAGGCGTCGTCCGCGATGCCGTGCTCGGGCATGCACGGGGTGTACGCGATGACCACGGCGGGTCCCGGGTACTCGTTGGCCTCCATGATGGCGCGGTAGAAGTGGTTGAGGTGTGCCGGGGTGGTCGCGGCCACGTACACGTCACGGTGCGCCAGCATGATCAGGCCGAGCTCCTTGCGGCGCTCCGGTCGGCCGTGGACGGCCTTGCCGAACGCCGAGAGCTTGGTGACCTGGCCACCGAACGAGGCCGTGGACGACTGACCCCCGGTGTTGGAGTAGACCTGCGTGTCCAGCACGAGGACCTTGATGTCCGCTCCCGACGCGACCATGCGCGACAGCGACTGGAAGCCGATGTCGTACATCGCGCCGTCGCCGCCGAAGACCCAGAGGCGCCGGTCCCGGTGCCCTGCCTGGTCCCAGCGCAGCCGGACGCCCAGCGCGTCCGCGGGCCCGTTCTCGAAGAGCGAGTTGGTCCACGGGACCAGGTACGGGTTGAACGGGTAGGTGCTGCCGTAGACCGTGTTGCACCCGGTCTCGGCCACGATCCCCATGGAGTCGGGGCCGTACACCTGGCGGGTGGCGGCCACCAGCATGCGGATGGCGGACGCCTCGCCGCAGCCGGCGCACGACCCGGCGCCGCCCACGTACCCGAGCGCGTGCTCGCCGAGCATCAGGTCGGCCAGCGCCTTCTCGTTGCGGTACTCGGGCGGGGTGACCGGCAGGGACCGGAAGAACGAGAAGTCCCGCCGGTACCGCTCCAGGGTGCTCTCGCCGGTGGGCTCGCTCTGGACCTTGTCGATCATGATCAGGGCGTCGTGACCCTCGGCCTTGCAGACGTCCACGCATTCCGCGCAGCCCTTGCAGTGCTGCGGGTCCACGAAGATGCCGAACATGGCCGGCTCGATGCCCTTGCGCGCGGGCACGTCCGCGTACTTGCGAGTGCGCACGAAGTGCGAAGAGGCCGTCTCCGCGATCTCCTCGCCGTTCGCGCTCTTCCAGGGGAACGCGCGGACGGCCGGTTCGAGCTGCGACTCCGGTACGGCGACCGCGAGGATGGCCGTGTCGGGGCAGGCGCTCACGCAGGCCATGCAGCCCACGCACTCCTCGGCCACGAACTGCGGGATGTGCGGCGAGAGGTTGCTGAAGTCGCGGACCGCGGCCGTGCCGGGCGGGATGATGCTGCGGGCGACCCCGGCGTCCGCCGGGAGCTCGGCATCCGCGATACCGCGGCGGTAGGCGCCCACCACGGATCGGTTGAAGTCCTCGACGTACGACTCCACGTCGAAGACCACCGGCGCGATGTCCATCGCCTGGGCGCGCGCCGCGTGCTCCTCTTCGCTCAGGGGGCCGCTGGGGGCCTCGACCACGGGGACCAGGTGCTCAGACATCGCGACTACCCACCAGGTGGTGGACGACGTCGGTCGTCGAGAAGATCCCGACGGGGCGCCGTCCCTGCTCGTCCACCACCACCAGGCGGTGCACGCGGTTCAGCTCCATGAGCCCGATCGCCTCCTGGACCGGTGTGTCGGTCCGGCAGGTGAGGGCGGGAGCGGTCATGAGGTGCCGTACGGAGAGCCCGGGCCAGCTGGACCACAGGTGGTCCGTGGCCCGCGCGCGGACCAGGTCGGTCTGGCTCACGACACCCACCAGGGCGCCGTCCGCGTCGACCACGGGCAGGCCGTGGATGCGGTGCTCGTCGAGCAGGCGCGCCGCCTCGGCAAGCGGCGCGTCCGCCCGCACCACGATGGGGTCGCCGTGCATCAGCTCCCCCACCGTTCTCGGCGTGGAATCGCTCATCGGGACGCCTCCTGCAGGACCGCCGGCACCGGCTCGGCGCCGATGGCCGCGGTCACGTCGATCAGGGTGTCGTACGACCGCTCGATCACCGCGTAGTTCGCCTCCACCACGTTGCCGCCGCGCTTGCCGAAGAAGCGGGGCAGCAGGTCGTGGACGGCACGGAGCAGCGCGTCGCGGTCCAGCCCCGCGCGCGCCGCGAACGGCGAGACGCGGAGGAAGACCCCGACCTGCGCCACGCCCTGCATGCGGACCACGAGGTCCGGCCGGGGGGCGAACTCCGCGGCCAGGGCGGCGGTGTCGAGGGCGGTCAGGCGGATGTGGCGGGCGAGCATCTGGGCCCGCGCGTCGGCCGGCACGGACTGCCAGATCGCCGCCGGATCCCGAAGCGGCGTCTGCACGAAGACGGTGCCGCCGTCCGCGAGCCCGGCGAGCGGGTCGCCCATCCCGAACGCGGAGACATCGTGCAGCGGCACGAACTCGACGTGGGTCAGCTCGTTGTGCTGCCGGATGGGGGCGCTCGCGATGGTGAGGTAGTACGTGGTGGGCAGGCCCTTCTTCTCCGAGCCGTAACGCGGATAGGCCTGCACGCGCAGGTCGAAGAGCTCGCCGGCCAGGGTGGCCAGGAACTTGTTGGTGGTGACCGACCCGAAGCCGCCGATCGAGTGGCCCCGCAGGCTGTAGGCGCCCTCGGGCCGCAGGTCGACGTCGTGCGACTCGAGCGCCAGCGGGTGGCGGATCCCCACCACCACGTGCGGCTGGCGCCGGATGGCCTCCTCGTCGAGCAGCCGATCGAAGATCGCGATCAGGTCGCCGGCCGCCACGTCGCGGCTGCCGAGCCCGGCCGAGACCGACAGGATGCGCGGCACGCGGATGCCGTCCGCCGCCATGTCGGCCAGGACGGCCTTGGTCTCGCGGGTCAGCGGGTTGTCCGCCGCCGTCGGTTCGTCCGTGCGCTCGACGATGGCCACGCTCGTGGCGCTGCGGATGATCCCGCCGAGCATCGCGGCCGGGAACGGGCGGAAGGCGGTGACGCCCACGCAGCCCACGCGACGGCCCTGCGAGCGGAGGTGATCGACCACGGTGATGGCCGTGTCCGCCATGGTCCCCATCGCCACCAGGATGTGCTCGGCGTCGTCGCAGCGGTAAGCGTCCACCAGGTTGTAGTGACGGCCGGTGAGCTCGCTCCACTCCTGCATCGCGTCGTGGGTGGCCTCGGAGAGGCGATCGTAGAAGGCGCGCTGTGCGATGCGCCCCTTCATGTAGCTGTCCTGGTTCTGTACCACGCCGGTCATCAGGCCCTGGGCGGGGTCGAACAGGTCGCGGATGGAGGAGCGGGGGTCTCCCACGTACTCCTTGAGGAGCTGGTCCTCCGGCAGGAGCACGTTCTCCATGGTGTGGGTGGTGAGGAAGCCGTCCTGCACGCACAGGAACGGGGTCTCGGTCTCCTCGGCCACGCGCCGGCAGATGGCGGTCAGGTCCGCCGCCTCCTGGGCGTTCCGCGCGAAGAGGATCCCCCAGCCGGTGTCCGCCACGCCCATCACGTCGTCGTGCCCGGCGTGGATGTTGAGGGACTGGCTGGTGAGGGCCCGGGCTCCGACGTGGAAGACCACGGGGAGGCGCTTGCCCGAGATGACGTACAGGACCTCCTTCATGAGGAGCAGGCCCTGGCCGGCCGTGAAGTTCGTGACGCGCCCACCTGCGAGCGCGAAGCCCTCGGCCGCGCTGGCCGAGGAATGCTCGGACTCGGGTTCGACGAAACGGAGGGGAGTCCCCCACAGATTCGTGCGCCCCTCGGCCACGGCGACCTGGTAGACGGCCGCCATCGTCGTGGACGGCGTGATCGGGTAGGCGCACGCCGCCTCCGAGATGCGGGTCTCGACGTGCGCGATCGCCTCTGAGCCGTCAACGATGACCGGGACGCCGGGAAACCGAGGAGGGCGTGAATCACGGAGGGACGCATTTGTACTCATGCGCACAGTGTCCTTCCCGGCTGCGATGGGCGGGACGGGCCGCTCGGCCCCCTGTCAGGGTACGACGGTCGCGTTATCCCCTACGCATGGGGAGGGGACTGCACGCCTCGTCCCGGTGGGCTCCCCGCCCGAGCGGATCGCCGGGCGCAGCGCGCGGCGGCCGTGGTCCCGGGGCCGGTGGCTCCGGCGGCCGGCGGCGCCGGTGGCCCGTGGTCGCGGGGTCCGTCAGTGGCCGGCGGGATGCACGCGGCGCGTGAAGCCGCAGATGCGGCAGGTGGCGATCCCGGTCCGCTCGTCGAGATCGAGCCGCGAGGCGCATCCGTTGGTGCCGCAGAAGAGGCTGCGGTCGAAGCCCTCGCGGGTGCGGCGACGCATCCGGCGGCGGGCGTCGGTCTGGGTGTAGGTGTACGCGTTGTTCACGATGGTCCTTCTGGGCCGCTCCGCGAGTCCTTGCGGCGGCACCTGGCTGTGGGTTCGCGGTCGCGATCAGACGGCGACCGGAACTCCGGTGTCGCGGCGCGCGCGGGGAGCGAAGCTCGACCCGCCGCGGGCGCCGTCGACGTGGTATCGACGGTCGTGATTGTCGCTCCCCCGCGGCAGGGCGTCAAACGTGCGACCGGAACGGTCACGGATACCATTGGCGGATGGACGACGTGATGACCCTGGAGGGCGTCTCGCTCTTCCGGGAGGGACAGCCGATCCTCCGCGACGTGGACTGGTCCGTCCGGGACGGGCAGCGCTGGGTGGTGCTGGGGCCCAACGGCGCCGGCAAGACGACGCTGCTCGAGGTGGCGAGCCTCTACCTCTTCCCGTCGACCGGGCTGGTCACGGTCCTCGGCGCGGTCCACGGGCGCACCGACGTGCGGCCCATGCGGCGTCGCATCGGCTACGCGAGCGCGGCGCTCGCGCGGCTGCTCCACCCCGACCTCACCGTCCTCGAGGCGGTGGCCACCGGCCGCAGCGGCGTCCTCGATCCGTACTGGGCAGAACCGGACGACGACGACCACGCGCTGGCCTCGGCGCTGCTGCGGCGCCTCGGCTGCTCAGCCCTCGCCGGCCACCAGCTCGGCACCCTGTCCGAGGGGGAGCGCCAGCGCGTCCAGATCGCCCGGGCACTGATGGCGTCGCCCGACCTGCTGCTCCTCGACGAGCCGAGCGCGGGCCTGGACCTCGGGGCGCGCGAACAGCTGGTGCGGAGCCTCGCCGGGCTGGCCGCGGACCCGCGGATGCGGGCGATCGTGTTCGTGACGCATCACGTCGAGGAGATCCCGACCGGGTTTACGCACGTGCTCCTCCTGCGGTCGGGACGGGTCCTGGCCGCGGGACCCGTGCAGGAGACGCTCACCCCGAAGCTGCTCTCCGCCTGCTTCGGGCTGCCCCTCGGCGTGGAGGCGCGCAACGGCCGCTGGACGGCCTGGGCGGTCGACGATGCCGCCGACCACGAGGGGTGGCGCGGCGGAACGAGGGCGGGATCCGCCGGCTCGACGCGGGGCGATGGCGCCGCGGCGGCGCGGTCCGGGCAGCCGGGCGGGGGCGGCTCCCCCGGCGATGGGTCGCGCCGTGGGCGGAGACGAGGGGCGGGCCCGGCGGGACCCGGCGATCCCGGCGTGCCGGGCGAGCGGCCGCCGGCCGGGCAGCGGCGTCCTGAGAGCGAGGCCCGTCCTCCGGCAGACACGGCCGCGCCCGGGAGAGGGCGCGAGCCGGCCGCGGCGGGTTCGGGGCCGATGGGGGGCGGCGCCGATCCGGCGGCCCGGAGCGGATCCACCGAAGGGGCCGCGGCCGACGAGGAGCCCCCACCGCCGGGCGACGTCGCACGCGGCGGGCTCGTGCGCGACCCGGACGGTCGCCTGAAGGCATTCCGGCCGCTCGATCCGGCGGCGCGCCTGGCCGCCCTGGACCGGTTCCTCGACGCGTACCTGGCCGGCGAGTTCTTCGAGGCGCACGAGATCCTGGAACCGGGGTGGATGGGCACGGACGATCCGGCCGAACGCGCCCTGCACCAGGGACTCATCAAGCTCGCCGCGGGCGGCGTGCACGCCGTCCGCGGCAACCCCGAGGGCGTGCGCCGCAACTTCGCGGGGGCCGCGAGGCGTCTCGCGATGGTCCCGCCCGAGGCAGACGACGTACTCGGCGCGGCCCTCGCCCGGGTGGACCTGGCTGCCATCCGGGCGTGGCTCCAGGCGACGCTGGAGGAACTGGAGGCCGCTCCCGACGAGGCGGCCGGCGCCGCGGTGGCGGGCCGGGTCGCGGCGACGCCCGCACCGGTGCGGCGCTCGCCCGGGGACGTGGCGACCGCCGGGTCCGTTCCCACGGCGCCCGGCCCGGCCGCCGGGTCGAGCGCCGTGTCGCCGGGCGGCGACACGTCCGCCACCTGAGCCGTCCGGGAGCCGCTACGCGCGCTCCGGGGTCGGCAGCTCAAACCGATCGATCGCCCGCTCCGCGAGCATCCGCCCGATCGCCAGCGAGGCGGTGGCGGCTGGGGACGGGGCATTGCGCACGTGGAGGATCCCGTCGCCCTCACCGAGGCTGAAGTCGTCCACCAGCCGCCCATCGATCGCCAGCGACTGCGCCCGCACCCCGGACGGGCCGAACTCGAGGTCGCCGGCCCGCAGCTCGGGGACGTAGCGCTGCAGCGCGCGCAGGAAGGCGGTCCGGGAGGCGTCCCGCCACATTTCGGCGAGCCCGGTCCGGACGTAGGGGAGGGCCATGCGCCAGAGGCCCGGCCAGGCCAGGGAGGCGGCGGCGTCCCGTGGCGAGAAGGCGAGCCTGCGGTAGCCCTCGCGGGCGAAGGCGGGGACCGCGTTGGGCCCCGCCCAGACCTCGCCGTCGGGCCGCCGGGTGAAGTGCACGCCCAGGAAGGGGAAGGCCGGGTCGGGCACCGGGTAGACCAGCCCGCGCACGAGCGGGCGGGCGGCGGGGCGGAGGTGGTAGTAGTCGCCGCGGAACGGCACGATCCGCTCGCGGCCCGCGTGGCCGGTCATCGCTGCGACCCGGTCCGACTGCAGGCCGGCGCAGGCGATCACCCCGCGCGCCAGAAACGGATCGCGCGGGGTGGAAACCAGCCAGGCGCGACCCGTCGGGGAGCCCGACACGCGCCGCAGCGCCGTCACCCGGTGGTCGGTGAGGATGCGGCCTCCCGCGGCCCGGATCTCGTCGGCGAGCGCCACGGAGACCTGCCGGTAGTCGATGATGCCCGTCTCAGGCACCCAGAGCGCCGCCAGTCCGCGGACGTGGGGCTCGATCTCGCGGATCCGCTCCGGCCCTACGCGCTGCAGGCCCTCGATCCCGTTGGCGCGCCCCCGGGACTCCAGGTCGGCCAGCCGCGGCAGGTCGGCCTGCTCCACGGCCACGACCAGCTTGCCGGTGCGCTCCCGGGGGATGCCATGCGTGTCGGCGAAGCGCTCGAGCTCCGCCTTGCCCTGACGGCACAGGCGCGCCTTGAGCGACCCCGGGCGATAGTAGAGCCCCGAGTGCATGACCCCGCTGTTGCGCCCGGTCTGGTGCATCGCGACATCGGTTTCCTTCTCGAGGATCGCCAGCGAGATCGCCGGCGCGCGCTCGAGCAGGGCACGGGCGGTCGCCAGGCCCACGATCCCTCCGCCGATCACGACCACGTCGTACCGCTCGGTCACCGGGCCCCATCCTTCGTCACCGGACCCGTCCCGTCGCTCCGCCTGCGCATCGCGGACACGATACGCGCCCGGCCGCGTGACGCGCCCCGCCGTGACGCGCCCCGTGGTGCTGCGCCCCACCGCGTGACGCGCCGCGCAGGGCGCCACCGAGCGAGGAGGCAGGGGCGGAGCACCGATCCATCCCCGGCCGGCGCCGGCGTACACTCGCCAGCGCATGGACGAACGCGAAGAACCGTCGGCCGGGCGGGGGCCGTCGTACCGATCAGGCGGCCAGGGTCCCGGCGGCGGGCGCGCGGGGTCGTCCCGGCCCGGACCCCGGCCCGTGGGCGGCAGCGACGGTCGGGGCCGCGGAGACCGGGCGATCCGCCTCGGGGCGAGCGGCCTGCTCGCCGCGGTGGTCATCGGGATCCTGCTGATCCTCACCCTCGGCGGCTCGCTCGTCGACCTCGTCACGGACGGCATGTGGTACCAGAGCGTGGGCTACGCGCAGGTGCTCTGGACCCGCCTGGGAACCCAGCTGGCGCTCTTCGCGGGCGTGGGGATCGCCGTCCTGGTCCTTCTACTGCTGGACCTCTGGGTGGCCGCGCGACTCGCTCCGCCGCCGCCCCCGGGCGGCGGCACCCTGCGGCACCTGTGGGATCGTCTCAACGAGGCCTCCCGGTACCAGGGCGGGCCGCGCATCTTCGGTCCCTTCGGCCCCGCGGAGCCGATCGTGGTCGGTGGAGAGCCGCTCGAGCCGCCCGACCTCACCCCGCTGGTCACCTGGGCCCTGGTGGGCGTCGCTGTCCTGGCCGCCCTGACCGCCGCCGGCGTGGCGGCCGGCTCGTGGGACACCGTCCTGCTCTGGATCCACCGCGTCCCCTACAGCCCCACCGGCCCGTCCGTGACGGACCCGGTCTTCCACCTGGACATCTCGTTCTTCCTCTTCGACCTGCCCTTCCTGCAGCTGGTCCAGGGCCTGCTCAGCGGCGTGCTGCTCGCCGGCCTCGCGATCGCCGCCGCCAGGCACGCCGTCGCCGTGGCCCGCGGCCCGCTGGCGCTCTCGCGGCCGGCACGGGTGCACCTCTCGGTGCTCGCGGGGCTCTGGCTCGTGGTGGCCGCGGCCGGCTACCAGCTCGATCGCCTGAACCTGACCCACAGCACGCAGGGGGTCACCGTCGGCGTCAGCTACGCGGACCAGGCGGCGCGCTTCCTGGCCTACGACGTGCTGTCGGTGGTGGCCGTCGGCGTGGCGGTGGTGCTGGTGGTCGCGGCGTTCCAGCGCCGGTGGTGGCCGGTCGCCGTCGCGATTGGGGCCTGGCTCGTGCTGTGGGTCGGTCTCGCCGGGGTCTACCCGGCCGTCGTCGAGGCGGTCGTGGTGAAGCCCAACGAGCAGGCCGTCGAGCAGCCGTACATCCAGAACAACATCCAGATGACCCGCCTGGCCTACGGGCTCGACCAGTGGCAGGAGGTGCCCTACCAGGGATCCGGCCAGCTCTCGGCGTCGGCCATCCAGGCGGACCAGGCCACCTTCGCCAACGCGAGGCTGTGGGACTACCGCCCGCTCGGTGCCACCATCGACCAGCTGCAGACCGTGCGCCAGTACTACCAGTTCGTCGACGTGGACGCGGATCGCTACCAGATCGCCGGGCAGGAGCGGCAGGTCTGGATCTCCGCACGCGAGATCGCGGCCGAGAACATCCCGTCCGCCCAGAGCTGGGTCAACCAGCGGATCACCTACACGCACGGGATCGGCGCGGTGATGGCGCCGGTCAACGAGGTGACCAGCGACGGCCTGCCCCAGCTCCTCATCAGCAACATCCCACCGCAATCGACCGGCGGCGCCCCCACCATCGCGCAGCCCCGGATCTACTTCGGCGAGAAGCAGAACGGGTGGGTGGTGGTCGACGCGGCCTCGCCGGAGTTCGACTACCCCGTCGCCTCCGGGTCGGGCGCCACGTCGGCCACGGGCGGCGCGAACCAGGCCTACACCCGCTGGACGGGCACCACCGGGATCGGGATCGGGTCGTCGCTGACGCGCCTCCTCTTCGCCCTGCGGTTCCGCGACCTGAACCTCCTGATCAGCGACCAGGTCACGGCGCACAGCCAGCTGCTGTTCAACCGTGCGCTGGCGGACCGCCTGCCGCTCATGGCGCCGTTCCTGCAGTTCGACCACGACCCCTACCTGGTCATCACCGACCAGGGCCGGCTGGCGTACGTGCAGGACGCCTACACCACCAGCCCGGACTTCCCCAACGCGACGCCGGTCGACCCGACCACCCTGCCGGCCGGGAGCGGGCTGGCGGGCGGCTCCTTCGACTACGTCCGGAACAGCGTCAAGATCGTCATGGACGCCTATACCGGCCAGACCACGATGTATGTCGCCGATCCGGCCGACCCGATCATCCGCGACTGGGAAGGCGTCTTCCCGGGCATGTTCAAGCCGCTCTCCCAGGCTCCGAGCTGGCTCGCCGCGCACCTCCGGTACCCCGAGGACCTCTTCGACGTGCAGACCCGCATGTACGCCACCTACCACGTGACGGACCCGGCGACCTTCTACACGCGGAACGATCTCTGGACGGTCCCCTCCGAGCCGACCAGCAGCCAGCAGCTGCCGCTCGAGTCGTACTACGTGGAGATGCGCCTGCCGGGCGGGGCGGCGCCGGAGTTCCTCCTGCTCCAGCCGATGGTCCCCACCAGCCGGCCCAACATGAGTGCCTGGGTCGCAGCGCAGATGGACGGCGCGAACTACGGCAAGGTCGTGGTCTACGCCTTCCCGAAGGACACCTCAATCCTCGGTCCGGCCCAGATCGAGGGCCGCATCGACCAGGATCCCACCATCAGCTCGCAGATCACGCTCTGGAACCAGTCGGGCTCCACGGTCGTGCGCGGCAACCTGATCGTGGTGCCCATCCAGCAGTCGCTGCTCTATCTCGAGCCGATCTACCTGCAGTCGACCAGCATCCAGTTCCCGGAGTTCCAGCGCATCGTGGTCGCCTCGTCGACCGCCGTCGCGTGGGGCACCTCGCTCTCGAGTGCGCTGAACGCGCTGCTGGCCGCCCAGGCCTCCGCCGGCACCGGCACGACCGGGGGGACCACGGGCCCGCCGCCCGGTTCCACGACCCCGGGCGCGTCCTCCGCACCATCCGCGTCGGCGGCACCGTCGGCATCGCTCGCGCCCTCTGCGGCACCGGCCGCCTCGTCGGGGTCCGCACAGGCGCCTCCCTCGGGCAACGTGCAGGCCCTGGTCGCGTACGCCAACCAGCATTTCCAGGCAGCGCAGTCCGCCCTCCGCGCCGGTGATTTCGCTCGGTACGGGCAGGAGATGGACCTGGTGAAGGCCGCCCTCTCCCAGCTGAGCGTCCTGACCGGCGCATCGCCCGCGCCGTAGGCGGCCGCCCGCGCCGTAGGCGGCCGCCGGGCCATCCGCAGCGAGCGGGGCCGTCCGCAGCGAGACGGGCGGCTGCTATGCTCGCCCCTGATGGAGTTCCACGTCTCGCGCGAGGCGCGCGACCGCTACGGCGTCGGCGATACCCTCTTCTCGCTCAGCGGGAACGTGATCCTCCCCGATTTCCGGGCCACCCGCGAGCTGGCCCGCGCCATGAACCTGGTGCGTGACGCCGCCGCCCATCCCGAGCGGGCGGTGGTGCCCGGCCAGCTCAACGCCATGGGGCTGGTGGACGAGATCCTCCACCACGTCTCGGCCCTGTACCGGCAGCAGCAGGACCCGCGGGCCCTGGCCGGCGCCCTCGCCGTGCTCGATGCCCGCTTCGGCGCGGACGCGGTGGACGCCACGCTGCTCGGGTTCGTGCGCCGGTTCCCCCCGGTGGCGGTCTACCGATCGGAGGTCACGCCCGAGGCCTGGATGGCCGGCGGCACCGAGGGCCTGCCGAACCGGGAGGTCGCGCTGGAGGAGCTGCTGCACCTCTGGCTGGCCAACGTCAACCCCGCGTTCGAGCCGTTCCGCGAGCTGTTCGACGACGGTCCGCTGGCCGGCGAGACGGGATACGCCTCGCTCGTGGAGGCGGTCCGGGACCATTTCCTGGCCAGGCCGCCGTTCGGGCCGGAGCGGCAGCCGCTGGTGGAGATGCTCCGCAGTCCGGCGATCGCCTCGCCCGAGTCGCTGCCGGGCCAGCTGCGCTACATCCGGGAGCGCTGGGGAATGCTGCTGGCCGGGCGGTTCGACGGCCGGCTCACGCTCGGGCTGGACGTGCTCAGCGAGGAGGAGCGCGCCCTCTGGCTCCGCTTCCACGGCCGCGAGGAGCTGGAGGCCGCCGCGCGGGGCCGGCGGGTGGGCGTCTACCAGTTCGGGGACCAGGAGCTGGAGCCGGAGCGCTTCAGCATGGATCGCGACTGGATGCCGCGCCTGGTGCTGCTGGCCAAGAGCACCTACGTCTGGCTCGACCAGCTCGCCCGCCAGTACCGGCGGGAGATCCGGCGGCTGGACCAGGTCCCCGACGAGGAGCTGGACCGGCTGGCCCGCCAGGGCTTCACCGGGCTCTGGCTGATCGGGCTGTGGGAGCGCAGCCGCGCGTCGGAACGGATCAAGAAGCTGCGCGGGAACCCGGAGGCCGTGGCCTCCGCCTACTCGCTGCTCGACTACCGGATCGCCGAGGACCTGGGCGGCGAGGCGGCGTACGCGGACCTGCGGGAGCGCGCCTGGCGTCGCGGGATCCGGCTCGCGAGCGACATGGTCCCCAACCACATGGGGATCGACTCGGGCTGGGTGGTGGAGCACCCGGACTGGTTCCTCTCGCTCGAGCAGCCGCCGTACCCGGCGTACTCGTTCGGCGGCCCGGACCTCTCCTCCGATCCGAGGGTCGGCATCTGGATCGAGGACCACTACTACGACAACAGCGACGCGGCGGTGGTCTTCCGGCGGGAGGACCGGGCGACCGGCGAGAACCGCTTCATCTACCACGGCAACGACGGCACGAGCATGCCCTGGAACGACACGGCGCAGCTCGACTACCTGCGGCCCGACGTCCGGGAGGCGGCGATCCAGACCATCCTGGCGGTCGCCCGCCGCTTCCCGGTGATCCGCTTCGACGCGGCGATGACGCTGGCCAAGAAGCACTACCAGCGGCTCTGGTTCCCCGAGCCCGGCACCGGAGGCGCCATCCCCTCCCGGGCCGAGCACGGCCTGACGCGGGCCGAGTTCGACGAGCGGATGCCGGTCGAGTTCTGGCGCGAGGTGGTCGACCGCGTGGCCGCGGAGGCGCCGGACACGCTGCTCCTGGCCGAGGCGTTCTGGCTGATGGAGGGGTACTTCGTCCGGACGCTCGGGATGCACCGGGTCTACAACAGCGCGTTCATGAACATGCTGCGCGACGAGGAGAACGCGAACTACCGGAGCGTGATGCGCAACACGCTGGAGTTCGACCCGGAGATCCTGAAGCGGTACGTGAACTTCATGAACAACCCGGACGAGCGCACGGCCATCGACCAGTTCGGGACCGGCGACAAGTACTTCGGGATCGCCACCCTCATGGCCACCCTGCCGGGGCTGCCGATGTTCGGGCACGGCCAGGTGGAGGGCTACGCCGAGAAGTACGGGATGGAGTACCGCCGCGCCTACTGGGACGAGCAGCCCAACGACTGGCTGGTGGCTCGCCACGAGCGGGAGCTCTTCCCGCTGCTGCACCGCCGGCACCTCTTCGCCGAGGTGCGCGACTTCCTGCTGTACGACCTGGTCACCCCGGCCGGGCACGTCAACGAGGACGTCTTCGCCTACTCGAACCGCTCCGGAGGCGAGCGCTCGCTGGTCGTCTACCACAACCGGTACGCCGAGGCGCGCGGCTGGATCCGTGGCTCGGTCGGGTTCGCGGTGAAGGGCCCCGGCGACGAGAAGACGATCGTGCGGCGCACCCTGGGCGAGGGACTCGGGCTCACGGCCGAGGACGGGATGTACTGCGTCTTCCGGGACCAGCGCAACGGCCTCGAGTACCTCCGTCCGAGTCGCGAGCTGTGTGAGCGGGGCATGTACGTCGAGCTCGGCGCGTACCAGTGCCACGTCTTCCTCGACATCCGCGAGGTGCGCGACGAGGTGGGCCTCTACGGGGAGCTCGCCCGCCAACTGAACGGTGCGGGCGTCCCCAGCATCGCCGCGGCGCTGCGGGACCTGGCGCTCCGGCCGGTGCAGGAACCCGTGCGCGTGCTCGTCTCGGGTGACACACTGCGCCGCCTGCTCGCGGCACGGCGCGATGCGTCGCAGGGGAGCGGCACGGAGGGCATCGGCGGGCCGGAGGACGGTGCGCTCGACGATCTCGAGGCCCGGTTGCGCCCGGTGGTGGAGGCGGCCAGCCGCGTGGCCGGCGGGTGGGAGGATCCCGCCGCCCTCGTCGACGAGGTGCGACGGCGACTGCGCGTGGTGCTGGGGCTGCCCGGCCTGCAGGGCCCGGGCGGCGCAGGTGCCGCCGGCGAGGATGCCGCCGACGTCGGTGCCACCGGCGACCATGCCGCCGGCGAGGCCGCCGGAGTGGCCGACCTGCCCGGTGCCGCGGGCGAAGCCGCCGGAGTGGCCGACCTGCCCGGTGCCGCGGGCGAGGCCGCCGGACCCTCCGACGACCCCCGCGAGGCCGATGCAGGGACCGGCGCCGGCCTCACCGGTGCCTCCGGCGAGGGCGACGCGCGGGCGCTGCGGTCTCCGGCTCCGGGGGGCGCCACGGGCGCCGGGTCGACCATGTCCGCGGACCTGTCCACGTCGGCGGTGCCGCCGACGTTCGAGGAGGCCGCCCGGCGCCTCCGTGACGAGTTCCCCGACGACCTGCCCACGTGGGGGGTCCTCATCGACTGGGTCCTGCTCGGGGCGCTGGGCCGGGTCTCCGGCGAGGACGGCGCCGGCGAGCGGAGTCGCGCCTGGCTGGACGAGTGGGGCCTTGCGGACCCGGTGGCCGACGGCCTGCGCGACGCGGGCCTCGACGACGGCGCGGTGGGGCAGGCACTGGAGCTTCTGCGGGTCCTCCTCGCGCTTCCCGACCGGGCGGTGGTGGCCGCGCTGGCCGGACCGCCGGCGGCCGACGAGGAACGGGCCCTGCCCGCGGCGTGCGTCGATGGCTGGCTCTCGGATCCACCCACGGCCCGCCACCTCGGGGTGAACCAGTACGGGGGCGTCACCTGGTTCGACCGGGAAGGCTTCGTCCGTCTCGTACGCTGGTCGTTCCTGCTGCAGGTCGTGGAGCTTCGCCTGCGCGCCTCCTCCGACCTCGCGTTCCGGGGATCCGTCGCGCGGGCCCTGGGGCTGGCGCTCAATCTCGACCGCGCCCGCGAGGCGTCCGGGTACCAGGTGGACCGACTGCGCGCGACCGTGGAGGGCGGCGGGCAGATCTGACGCACGGCCGAGGCGCCGGCTCAGGGGCCGGGCGCCGGTGCCGGGCGTTCTACGGCACGGGGGGCTGCCCGGGCTGCGTCGACGGTGCCGGGCCGCCGTTTCCGCTGTTGCCCCCGTTCCCGCCGGACCCCGTGGTCGGCGGGCCCGAGGCGACGGGGCCCGCGGGCGGAGCGCCCGACGCGCCGGGGGCGGCCGACGCCGCCGGCGAGGGCGACGGCGACGGTGCGACGAAGGCGCACGACGTCCCCGTGGCCGGCAGGATCCAGTTGGTGGTGCTCCAGGGGAACGTCTCCTCCCCGTTGTAGCCACCGTGGTTCTCGAGCCCGGCCCTGGCCCTGGCGACCCACGTGTCGAGGTACGGCTGCCACTGGGGCAGGGGCGCCTGGGCCAGAATGCCGGTCTCCGGCACGCCGGTCGTGCACTGGGCCGGGAGCAGGTGCCCCGCGCCGTCGGTCAGGTAAGTCCCGAACGGCCTCGGCCGCAGGGTGAGCAGCGTGGCGGGATCGTTGAAGCCGGGGATCACCCAGCTCGTGGTGGTCCCGAACGGGCACCCGGGGCCGTTGACGTCGAAGCCGTAGCCGGCGAACTCCCCGAAGTTCGCGCAGACCTGCGCCGGCACGAGCTCGGACGGGCGGGTCCAGTCGATGGCTGGCCACTGCTTCAGCGCGATGGCGTCCGACATGAACTTGTGCCACAGGACGAGCGGCCCCACGTTCGACTGGAAGGCCGAGTTCATGGAGCTGTTGTCGGCGTTGCCCAGCCAGACCCCGGCCACCATCTGCGGGACCATCCCGACGGTGTAGAGGTCGCGGAAGTTCGCCTCGGTCCCCGTCTTGACGGCGGCCGGGCGGCCCAGGTCGGCGAACGGCCCATCCATCCAGCCACGGTTCTTGTTGGCGTTGTCCTGCAGCACGCTCAGGAACTCCCAGGCCAGCCCGGCATTCACCACCTGCGTCCTCGTCGGCGCCGGCGGCAGGACGGTGGTCCCGTCCGGCTGCACGATCCGAAGCAGGTCGTTCTGGCTGACGCGGAGGCCGAGGTTGGACTCCGTCGAGTACATCTCGACCATGTCGGTGAGATGGACGGAGTGCGTGCCGATGGCCAGCGACGGCCCCGACTCACCGGGGGCGAAGGGCACCGTGAGCCCCAGGCGGTAGGCCATGTTCTCCATGGCGGGCACGCCGCCATACGCCATCATCGCCTCCATGGCCGGCACGTTGCGGCTCTCGCGGATCGCCTGGCGGATGGTGATGAGCCCGTTGAAGTCGTGCTCGGAATCGACGCCGACGAAGCCCGGGGCGAGCTTGACCGGGATGTCCCACAGGGTCGACGCGTCGGTGAGGTGCCCGTACTCCATGGCCGCGAGGTACGTGATGAGCTTCCAGGTCGAGCCGGGGGACCGCAGGGCGACGCCCGCGGAATCGAACTGGCCCTGCACCTTCGGGCTGTTGTCGGCGGGATTGACCGAGCCCACGTAGGCGAGGATCTGGCCGGTCGCGGGATCCTGGGCCACCAGTGCCCCGTTGTGGACGTTCAGGTTGGCCGGGAGCCCCGCGACGAACGACGTCACGTCGTGCTGGGCGATCCGCTGGAGGTTCCAGTCGAGCGTGGTGATCACCTTGCAGCCGCAGGACGCCAGGGCCTGGTACCCGCCCATCATCTGGCTGGCTTCCGCGATCACCCGGTTGGTGAACCACGGCACGGGCGGCGGATGCGGCGCCCACTTCCTGAGCCCGAGCGGCGCGTGCTCGGCGGCGGTCCGCTGGGCGGGGGTGATCACTCCCGTGGTGACCATCGCGTCCAGCACGGCGTGCTGCCGCTCGGCCGCGTCCCGCGGGTGCAGGAAGGGGTCCAGGGCCACCGGTGCCTTGGGGAGCCCGGCCAGCATCGCCGCCTGGGCCAGCGTCAGCTTCGAGAGCGGCTCGTCGAAGTAGTGGCGCGCCGCTGCGTCCACGCCGTACGCCTGCTCCCCGTAGTACACGGTGTTCAGGTACAGCTCCATGATCTGCTGCTTGGAGAGCGCCTGGCTGGCCTGGATCCCCAGCAGCGCCTCGCGAACCTTGCGCGCGAGGGTGGGCTGACTGCCCGTGATCAGCAGCTTCACGAGCTGCTCGGTGATGGTGGACCCGCCCTGGAGCTGGCCGCCGGACACGTCGTTCAGGGCGGCCCGCGCGATGGCCGGGATGTCGATCCCCGGGTTCGTCCAGAAGCCGCGGTCCTCGATCGACACGGTCGCGTCGACCACGTTCGTGGGGATCTGCGCGAAGGTCACGTAATCCCGGTCCTGCGTGTAGATGGTCGCCAGCACGTGCGTCCCGGTGCGGTCGTAGATGCGCGTGGTCTGGGGCAGCGCCGAGCGCGACAGC
>JAJYDP010000385.1 GCA_021777365.1 Chloroflexota bacterium
GGCCCGCACATCTCTCGTCGCTCGCCGGGCGGCGGATGCCGCCAGCCGGGCGCCGCTCGTGTCGGCGCGGGTCGAGAGGAGTTCGCGAAGGCGCTCGAGACGGGCGAGGTCGGACATGGTGCGCGGGCGCTCGCCGGACCTGGCCTCCCCGATGGCGAGGAGGTGCGGCACGCCGCCTCCCTGTTCGCCGGGTGCCTCGGCGACGACGTCCAGCTGGAAGGCCTGCCTCGACATCGGATCGTTCACCTGCGCGAATCCCACGCTTCGGCCGTCCGACGCGCCTCGAAGCGCGCGAGGTCCGGTCGCAGCACGGCGAAATGGAAGCGGAGGAGTGGATCCGCGACCCGCAGCAGCGGGCGGTTCGATCGGAGCACGTCGGCGTCGCGCACGATGAACTGGGCGCGTTCCAGCTGGGCAAGCGGGTGGTCGAGCGCCGTGTCGGGCCGGCCGAGGGCCGCTCCCACACCGCGCCGGGTCGACTCGCCGGCCGCGATGGCCGCGATGACCGAGCGGTACAGGGCGCGGTCTACGAGGGCCGGGTCCTCGCCCAGGAGGTACTCAGCCTCCCGGAAGAGCGCGTGGGACGGGTTGAGCAACCCCTCCGCGAGCCAGTCTCCGAAGTCGGCGGCTCGCGCCGGGGTGGCCCCTGCCATGAGATCGCGATACCCCGGCGGGCCACCCAGCACCGCGTCCACGAGCAGGGCCACCTCGAGGTCGCGAACCCCCCGGAACGCACGGGACTGGCGGAAGTCGAACGCCCGCAGGGGCATGTCGAGCATTGCCCGCCCGCGCAGCGCCTGCTGGCCGGTCAGGAGCGTGGTCATGACCGAGAGCGCGGATCCGCAAAGGATGAGCCGGAAGGCGGGGTGACGTCCGAACCGAACCCCGTCGTAGGCCGCCTGGATGACCGAGGACAGCTCGGGCGATTTCCGCAACAGGTACGGAAACTCGTGGATCACGAGCGGGCGGCCCGCCGCCTGATCGGCGAGGGCTCTGAGTGCCATGCTCCAGTCGACGAACCGCCCGCCGGCCCACGAGGGCAGGCCGGCGAACGCGGCACTGGCCGCCGCGAAATGCTCCAGCGCGGGCGCGGCCTCCTGTAGCGGCACAGATCGCGTCGGGTCGCCGGCGCGACAGCGACGACCTGCCGCTCATCGCGCCACGCACCAGTGCCGATCGGATCGTGACACGCTTCAACGCACTGCTCTCCGGCATCGCGGATCGTGCCGCGATCCCTGGCATCGCGGATGCGCTGGTCGCGAACCTCGTTGCGCACTACAGCCGCTCCGCGGCGAGCATCATTGACGGACTCTCCGTCAGTGACGGCCTCAAGGAGGATCTGCGCGAGGCGCACCATGCGGCGTGAGACGGTCGAGCAGGCGATCGAGGACGAGGAGCAGGCGCTGACCGAGGTGATCGAACTGCTGCGGTCCCGGGTGCCCTGGAGCCGCTGGCCGCCGCCTGTCCGTCGCGCGCTGCAGATCGCCCTCGAGGAACCGGAGATCTCCGGGACGTCGGCGTGGCAGGCGCGCGTCCTGCGCCGTCACCTGTTCGGACCCAACGTGTGGAGTTCGCCGTTTCCGATGCCGTCGCGACCGACATGGATGGACGTCCGCCGCGCCGAGCGCCTGCGCGTGGACCTGCCGCGCCTCGTACCGCTTCGCGCAGGCGGCTACCTGGTGCAACGCGGGGTCGACGCACCACGGCGATCGTCCGTCGCCGGGGGCGCCGCTCAGCGCCCCTGATCGCCGGCTCGCTCGCCGGTCAGGTCGAGCGGACGGCGCGGTTCGGCCGGGTCGAGGCGGGCGCCGCCACGGCGATCTCGTCGACGGCCGGGACCTCGTTCACCACCGGGATCGCTCGGGGGATAGCGTCGTTGGGCGGCCGGCCCCCGTCGGGTCCGCCCGGGATCGCGCCCGGACCGGCGGGCTCCCCGCCCGGGCCGGTGGGCTCCCCGCCCGGGCGCTGCATCAGCGGGAGCAGCACGTCGCGGAGCTGGCGCGTCCCACGGAGCAGGTGGCTCTTGTAGGTGTTCAGCGGGACGTCCAGGGCCTGGGCGGCATCGGCGTAGTCGAGGCCCATGACGAACCGCAGCACGACCGCCGCTCGCTGCTTGTACGGCAGCGTGGCGATGGCACCGGTGAGGGCGCGCCGGAGCTCGGACGCCTCGGCGGCGGCATGGGGGTCACGGCCGTCGCCGTCCGACGCGCCGAACAGCGCGGTGAGGGAGCCGGGCGGATCCGCTTCCGCCAGCTGGTCCAGCGACGCGACGCGCGTGGCCGATCGACGCTCGCCGGCGCGACCGGCGAGCCGCACGCAGATGGTGGTGATCCAGGGGGCGAGGGCGGGGCGGGGCGTGAAGCGCTCCATGCCACGGAAGGCGGCCAGGAAGGTCTCCTGGACCACGTCCTCGGCCGTCTCCCGGCTGTTGGTCAGGCGGAACGCGAGGTTGAGCAGGCGCTGCCGATGCTGGCGCACCAGCTCGGCATACGCCGCCTCCGATCCCTCTTTGCAGCGCCGGACGAGCTCCTGCTCGCTCCAGACACTCTCTACCACGCGTCCTCCACGCGGCCCGAGACCCGGCCCAGTGTCCCCCGAGGACCGACTGACGGGCAAGAGCAGGCTGGCCGACGCGTGTGTCGGCGCGTCATGACGCGCAGAGTCTGCCACATCGATACCCAGGTTCGCCACCCTTCCCGATCGACGCGGCGGACACGGGACGATGATCCCACCCGGCGTCGGGCCGTTTCTGACACTCTCCGCGGCCGAGTTGAAAGGGCGCTGAAAGGAGGCCCTGGTCGCCACGGGCGCGCCCGAGGGGGGCTGGGCCCGGGGTGGCATCCCTCCGAAGGGTGGGGTGTCAACTTGCCATACAAAGTATTGCAAGCCCGACAGTGGCTACCGGCAGGGAACATGCTCTGTACTCGGCAGGCTGCATGCCCCACGCCGCATCCCCGACTGGCCTCCCGCACGGCGAACGCTCCCGGATGCCATACAAAGTATTGCAAGCCCGACAGTGGCTACCGGCAGGGAAGGACCCCACGGCGTTCTTCCGGGGACCAGGCGGCAGGAAGCCGGCGAACGGAGGGCGCCCGGTGATCGGGGTGCGGCTCCCGGGTGGCGGTCCGGGGATGGTCGCGGTCGCGCCACCCGCAGCTTGAGCCGCCGCAGCCCGTGGCTCTCGCGCCACCGTCCACACTCGCGCCACCGTCCACACTCGCGCCACCGGCGGTGTGGCCGTCCACAGGACGGCCAGCGGCGGTCGACAG
The DNA here is from genome assembly GCA_021777365.1 of Chloroflexota bacterium. Next base: position 3,270 of record JAJYDP010000385.1, read on the forward strand.
CCGGTGCGGTTCCGCCCTACCCTTGTCGTCTTCCCACCCACCGGAGCTGATCGCATGACCGAACGCGCCCGCCTCGCCGCCGTCGCCGCCGTCGCCGCCGCCGTCGTCGTGGGCGTGGCCGTCCTCGTGGCGGCCGTGGTGCTCGTGTCGAGGGCACCGTCCGCGTCTCCCACGCCAGCCGCGCCGTCCGCGAGCGCCCCGGTCGCTGTCGTCTCGCCGTTGCCGAGCCCGGTCTCGCCGACCGTGCCGCCTGCCTCGCCCCCGGTAGAGACCGCCGTCCCGCCGGGGCCACCCGCGTCGTGCGGACCGTTCGACCCACGGTGCACCCGGATGCCGATCAGCGGCCAGGGACAGGTGGCGTTCACGTCGCAGGTGTCGTGCGGAACGCTCGGGCCCTGCACGCTGTACCTGGACGTGTATTACCCGCGGCAGACCGGGCCCTGGCCGGTGGTGGTCGCGGTCCCCGGTGGGCCGGCCGCGCCCGGGATCCGTCACGGCCTGGGCGACTTCGCGTCGCTCCTGGCGGGACAGGGAGCAGTGGTGTTCGTGGCGGACTACCGCGAGGGCGCGCAGTACGGCGGCACGTTCCCCCTGCCGTACGAGGACATCGGCTGCGCCATCCGGTTCGCGCGGGCGAACGCCGCGCAGTACGGCGGCGACGGGTCGAAGGTGACGCTGGTGGCCCACTCGCTGGGAGGCTTCTTCGCGTCCACCGAGGCGCTCTCGTCGGATCCGTTCACGCCGCCGGCCGGAGCGTGCCTGACACAGTCCGGGTCGACCAGGCCGGACGCATTCGTGGGGATCGCGGGGATCTACTCCCAGGGCGGGGTCACGCCCGGGTTCCTCGACGCGTTCTTCGGTGGGCCTGCGCCGAGCGGCGGCCCGGGCGTGCCGGGAGCCGGTTCGTCCCCGGCGCCGGCGTCGTCGGGGGGGACCGCGGGGGCGCCCGCCGACTGGGCTGCCGGCGACCCATTCGCGCTCGTCCGGGCACACAGCAACCCGGGGCTGATCGTGCGGCTGGTGCAGGGGGCCGACGACATGAACGTGCGGCCGATCGAGGCGCAGTCGTTCGAGCAGGCGCTCCAGGCCGCGGGCTACAACGCCACCCTCACCATGGTCCCGGATGCCGACCACAACAGCGTGCTGCAGAACGCCCTGACGATCCGCACGGTCATGGAGACGGCGCTGGGCCTGGGGGAGTAACGGCAACCTGCGGACCGGCCGCCATCGGCATCGTGGCGGATGTGGACGTGGATCTGACACCCGTCATTGACACGTCGCTCGGACACCCTTACCATGGGCCCGTGCCAGCGGATCGCGTCAAGCGCACCTACAACCTGCCCGCCCCCGCCGTGTCCGCGGTGCGAGAGCTGGCCGACCGCCGGATCGCGCCGAGCCAGGACGCCGTAGTCGAGATGGCGATCAACGAGCTGGTCCGCCGGGTACGGGAGGCGGACGAGGAGGAAGCCTGGTCCCGGGCCGCCGATGATCCCCTCTTCACCGGTGAACTGGCCCGGCTCGACACCGAGTTCGGCTCCGCAGACGCGGAGACATGGCCGCCGGCGTGAGGCGGCTGCGCTGGGCAGTCGTCATCGCCGACCTCGAGCCGGTCGCGGGACACGAGCAGGGCGGGACGCGCCGGGTGCTGGTGGTCTCCAATGAGCCCTTCCACCGGTCCGGGCGGGTGAGCGTCTGCCCCATCACCGCGGCCTGGACCGTTCCGCGCTACCCCAACGAGGTGGCAATCCCCAGGGGGCAGGCCGGGCAGATGGCGGATGCCGTGATCCTCTGCCACCAGGTCCGCACCATCTCGGTCTCGCGCATCAGGACCGAGGAGGTCATCGCCGGAGGTGGCATCCGGCACGTCACCAACCCGGCGATCCGGTCGGCGGTGCGCGAAGCGCTGGGCCGGCACCTTGGCCTCGACCTACCGCCGAGCCAGGACGGGGCATCGGTGCCGGACTGAGAGCCTGCCTCGAAAATCCTCCCGTCACGCGGCGCGTGGCTCGACGGTGACGACGTAGCCCATCGCCTCGAGCCGTCGGGTGAACCGTCGCCGGACGTGCTCGGCGTCGCGGCGGTCGAAGTAG
>JAJYDP010000386.1 GCA_021777365.1 Chloroflexota bacterium
CACCACCTTGATGCGGAACGGCTCCGCCCACGAGCGGTGGCGGGGCATGCGGCGGCCACCGGGACGGGGCTCGAGCATGGGGTCGGCGGAATCGGCGGTGGCCACGGATGACCTCCTCGAAGACACGGGCGCCGCTCGGGCGCCCTCCGGCGGGCATCCTAGCGCGGCGGGAGGGGACCCGGGTCGGCACGGCCCGACGGCGGATCTCCCAGCCGCGACCGCGACGTTCGAGGGCAACCCCGCCGCCTGACGCGGCGCCCGGCAGGGCGGCCCGGGCTATCGGGGCTGGCCGGTCTCCGCCTGGCGCTCGAGCTGTTCGCCCAGCTCCTCGGTCCGACGGAACGCTGCCCAGACCGCCTCGGAGAGCACGGTGCGCAGCCGGCCCGACTCCAGTTCGTGCAGCGCCGCCGCACTGGTCCCGCCGGGCGACGTGACCATGTTCCGGAGCTCGGCCGGGTGCATGCCACTCGATTTCGCGAAGAGCGTGCTGCCCTCGAGCGTCTCGATCACCAGGTCGTGCGCGATGTGGCGGGGGAAACCCAGGTGGACGGCGGCGTCGATCAGCGCCTCCATCACGAGGAACACGTAGGTCGGTCCGGTGCCGCTCACGGCGGTCGCCATCGCCACCATCCGCTCATCGTCGACCGACAGCTCCGCGCCAAGCGCCTTGAGCAGAGTCGACGTCTGGTCGCGCTGCTGCGGCGTCACCTCGGGCGTCGCATACCAGACGGTCATCCCCTTGCCGAGACGGGCGGGGGTGTTGGGCATGCTGCGGACGATGGCCCGGTGCTGGAGGACCGTGGCGAGCGCCGTCGTGGTCGCGCCCGCGATGATGCTGAGCACCAGCTGGCCATCCCGCAGCTGCCCGGCCAGTTCGCGGCCGACCCGCAGGAGCATCTGCGGCTTGATCCCGAGGACGACGATGTCCGCCGACTGCGCGGCCTCGACGTTCGACGGGCAGACGCGGATGGCGTAGTCGCGCTCGAGCTGGGCGCGCCGATCGGCGCGCGGATGGCTGGCCACGATCTGGGCCGGCTCCACCTGGTGGCCCCGGAGCAGGCCGGCGATCATCGCCTCGGCCATCACCCCCGAGCCCACGGTGGCGATCGTTCGGTCGTGCAGGGGAGACATCGCCGGAGTATAGCGGTGGGCGAACCGGCGGCGGGTGTGCGGCGCCAGGCGACGGCGGTTCGCCGCGGCGGCAGGCGTGTCAGGTCGGCTCGCCCCGGCTGCCGCCGGGATCGGCCCGCTCCTCCGCCGGCAGGTGCGCCTCGGCGGCACGCTCCGTGAGCGCCCGCTTCAGCCGGAACCGGAGGAACTCGTTGTCACCGGCACGGCCGAGACACTCCGGGCACAGCTGTGCCCACCCCTCGAGATCGCCTGGGCCGCGCACCCGATGGCGACGTCCACACCACAGGCACGCGAAGGCGGAGCGGAACGGCATCAGGGAGGACGCCGCCGCAGGTTCATGGCCCGACCGGGATCCAGGCATCCGCGGGCGCCTGGTCCACGAAGCCCTGGGGGTCGAACAACTCGGCCAGCATCGCGATCCCCTCGATGACCCGTGGACTCGGCCGGGTGAAGTAGGCCCTGGCATCGAGGGCGAACACCTCACCGTGCCGTACCGCGCGCAGGTCCTCCCAGCCTGCCGGGCGCGAGGACCGCGCCCACTCCGCGGCTGCCTCTTGCGCGTCGCGGCCGCAGGGTATCAGCAGGACCTGGTCGGGGTCGACCTCCATCACCGCGCGCCAGGACGTTTCCGCGGCCCGCTGCCCCTCGCGCCCGAGCACGTCCCAGCCACCTGCACGCCGGATCTGCTCGGGCACCCAGTGGCCGCTCGTGAACGGCGGATCGATCCATTCGAGGGCCACCACGCGCCGTGCATGGACGCCAGCGGATCGTCGCTGTTGCACCTGCTCCTCGATCGCCCCGAGTCGCTCGCGCAGGAGCTCGACCAGGCCGATGGCCTCGTCCTCCGCGGAGGTCATCGCTCCGATCGTGGTGATGGTGTGCAGGATGCCCTCGATCGACGTCGGCTCCAGCGAGACGACCTCGGCCTCCGTCCCGGACGACCGCAACGCCCGGGCTACCTGCGCGCGCGCGATCCCGCACGCGTCGCCGACGTCCTGCGTCAGCACCAGGTCGGGGGCGGCGGCCTGTAGCGCCCCGGGATCGAGCTGGTACGGGGCCCCGCCGACGTGGAGCCCATGTCGCGGGCTCAGGTCCATGTCATGGCCAGCGAGGTTGGCCGGGACCGAGGAGCGCGTCACCACCGGGACTGCGCTCGCCTCGGGCGGGTAATCGCACGCCTGCGTCCGGCCCACGAGTTCCTCGCCGAGACCGAGTGCAAACACGATCTCCGTGGCCGACGGGAGGAGGGAGACGATCCGCACGGTCCGAGTCTACGGCCACGGCGCCGGTCACCCCCGGACCGCGCTTCACGGGGATCGACCCCGATGGTCGCCACGCCTCGCGGTCCCGTCCCGGAAACGCGAGGCCCCGGCGCGATGCGCCGGGGCCGGGCCGCGCCCGGCTGACCCGGGCGGAGGGGTTGTTCAGGGTTGCGTCAGGCCGGTTTCCACTCGTCGACCTGGGCCCGGGCGGCGGCCTTGTCCGTGTACCATAGCGCGTTCAGGGCCGTGTACTTCGTCCACTCGGCCGGCACCGCGTCCTCCGCGAAGATCGCGTTCACGGGGCATTCCGGCTCGCACGCGCCGCAGTCGATGCACTCGTTCGGGTCGATGAACAGGGTGCGGTCGACACCTTCATCGAAGTGGATGCAGTCGACCGGGCAGACCGACACGCAGGCCTGATCCATCACATCGACGCACGGCTCGGCGATCGTATAGGTCATCGGGGCTCTCCTCAGTCTCCACGTCGGAAGCGCGGCCTGGCGCCATGTTACGACGATGGCACGGCCGCCGATGGTGTCGACGGCGCCGGCGCATGCGCGCTTCCGTGGCTGGCGGCTGCACACCCGCGGTGCTGGCGCTTACCGGACTCCGGCAGCGCCGAGCCGCGCGCCCCGGCCCGGCGGCCGAGGTCAGCCCCGGAGGTCGGCCGCGGCCACGCCGCCGGCCAGCGGCAGCGTCCAGCGCCGCCCGGCGGTCTCGCTGTCCGCCGGGGATAGCGTCCAGCGCCTCCCCGCCGTGACCTGGACGTCCACGCCGATGGCCCACCGCCTCCCGGCGGTGTCCCGGATCATGTCGCCGGACGGCGTGGCCGACACACCGGCGTGCGCAGCCGGCCTGGCAGGCTGGGCGATCGCGAACAGGACGACGATCGCGAGACCGGCGACCCACGCTGCCGCCATCAGCAGGGCAAACTGCGCGGCGCCACCAGGGCGCAAATCCCAGGATCCATCAGCCCGCACTCGCATGTGGCACCTCGCGTTCGACGTCGGCCGGCGTCCCCCGGCCGGCTGACCCTATCGGACGCGACTCATCGCGGGCTGCTCGCCGGCTTCACTCCGGCTTACCTCGGCTTACCTCGGCTTCTCGCGCGGTTGCCGCCTCTCGTGTCGCCGGCGGCGGCGGGGCTACATTCCCTCCGGTGCGTAATCCGGGTCCAGGTACTTCTCGGGGTCGTCCTTGAACTCGAGCATGCAGCCCCTGGCGCAGAAGTAGTACGTCGTGCCGTTGTGCTCGCAGGTCCACTGCGCGTGGTCCGTGTCGACCTGCATGCCGCACACGGGATCGGTGGCCGTTGCCATGACAGTCTCCCTCTGCTGCGGCCAGCGGCCGCGATCGTATACCCCCCGGTAGTATAGGCCGCCGGGTGCGTGGAGCGCAGATCGAATCGTGAGGGCAGCCATCCGGGTGCGGTCCGTCGTGGACGGGCCTCTGCTCAGGCCGGTGCGGAGCGGGGCCGCTGGCATGCGGACCGCGGATGTAGCATCGCAGGATGGCGGATGACACGGCGCTTGCTCGCGAGCGGCTGGAAGCCGAGCGGGCGCGGCTGCTCGAGGAGATCGCTGCGGTCGAGATCGAGCCGCCCGAACCCATGACCTACGGGTCCCAGGCGGCCGCGGCCTCGCAGGTCTTCGACCAGAACCGCGCTCGGGCACTGCGCGAACGCGCGGAACGCGAGCTCGCCCAGGTCGATGCAGCGCTCGCGCGGCTCGATGCCGGGACCTACGGGCTCTGCCGCGCCTGCGGTCGGACCATCGACCCGGCACGCCTGGAGGCACTCCCCTGGGCGCTCTACGACCTGGAGTGCCAGCGCAAGGTCCGTTGAGGGAGGCAGCGGTATCCTGCCGCGCATGACCGAGCAACGCGGACGGCAATCACAGGTCCCTCCGCACGCCACCGCTGACCGCAAGCTGCTGCAGACCAAGCCGTACCAGGACGTCACGTTCCTGGAGACCGACGCATGGCGGTCGCTGCGGATACTGGGCGAGTTCATCAGCGGGTTCGAGGCCCTGGCACGGCTCGGACCCGCGGTGACCGTATTCGGGTCGGCCAGGACGCAGCCCACCGATCCCATGTACCAGGCCGCGATCGCACTCGCGCGAGGCCTGGCCGAGGCCGGCTTCACGGTGATCACCGGCGGCGGCCCGGGGATCATGGAGGCTGCCAACATGGGAGCGCAGCAGGGCGGCGGGCTCTCGGTCGGCTGCACCATCGAACTCCCGAACGAGCAGCGCGTGAACGACTACACGGACCTCTCGGTGAGCTTCCGGTACTTCTTCGTGCGCAAGATGATGTTCGTCAAGTACGCGCAGGGGTTCGTGATCTTTCCCGGCGGCTTCGGCACGCTGGACGAGCTGTTCGAATCGATCACCCTCGTGCAGACGGACAAGATCGAGCACTTCCCGGTCGTGTTGATCGGTCGCGCGTACTGGGCCGGGCTGCTGGAGTGGCTGCGGGGGCGGGTCGAGTCCGAGGGCAAGATCGAGGGCGCCGACGTCGACCTCCTGCGCGTCACCGACGACGTGGACGAGGCGGTCGCCTTGATGGTGGAGTCGCGGGCGCGCCGGGGGGCCGCTCGGGCCGGGAACGGCGCTGACGGGAGCCCGCCTCCGGGCGAGGAGGGCCAGGACAACTTACCCGAGCCGCACCGCCGGCGACAGTCCCTCGCCGACTGAGGCGGCCCCCGTCAGGGTGCGCAGGATCCCGTGCTGACCGGCGCCGTGCGGCCGATGGCCCCGGCCACGTCCGAGCGCACCTCGCCGATCTCGAGCGCGTACCCGATTCCGGGGGTGGTCTGCGCCCTGGCGAACACGACGCCGGCCACGCGCCCGTCCGACGCGACGAACGGCCCGCCACTGTCGCCCGCCTCGACGTCCGCGGCGAGCTCGATCACGACCCGCGTGACGGTGGCGCGCCCGTAGATGTCGAAGCCGGTGGCGGTGAACGT
>JAJYDP010000387.1 GCA_021777365.1 Chloroflexota bacterium
CTGCGCGCGCGGGATCTCGATGTTGTTCGCCTTGAAGGCATCGAGCACCCGCTTGCGGAGCTCGCCGGCCGCCGACCAGCGATCCGCGGCCCGCACCGATCCCAGGATCTTGAGCGTGACGCCGTACTCGCCGATCGCCTCGACCCGCTCCACCCGCGGCGCCTCCAGCACGCGCCGTTTCCACGCAGGCTCCTCGGCCATCTGCCGGCCGAGCTCGTTCACCACCTCGATGACACGATCGAGGTCGGACCCGTGGGCCACGGTGACGTCCAGGTTGATGCGGCCCCAGACCCGGGTCAGGTTGCTGGTGACGCCGATGAGCCCGTTCGGCACGATGTGGACCGTCCCGTCGATGTCCCGGAGGGTGGTGCGCCGGAGCGTGAAGTCCTCCACCGTGCCGGTGACGTCGGCGATCTTCACGACGTCGCCCTTCGAGTAGTGGTTCTCGATCAGGGCGAACATGCCGGCCAGGTAGTCGCGCACCAGGCTCTGCGCGCCGAAGCCGAGCGCCACGCCGACCACGCCGAGTCCGGCCACCGCCGGCCCGATGTTCAACCCGAACTTGTCGAGCGCGGTGAGAAACGCGACCACCAGGATCAGCGAGCGGACGAGCCCGTCCGCCAGGCCCTGGAGCGTCTCGCTGCGCTTGCGCAGCTCGATGGCCGAGAGCTCCTGCGCGGTCCCCTCGGTGGCCTCGCGGTTCACCAGCGCCGCGACGGCGCCCCGCACCAGGTGGCGCGCCAGCCACAGGGCCAGCAGCGTGGCGACGATGAGCAGGATCATGTCGCCCACCACGGCGTGCGGACCCACGACCAGCTCGTACCCGGGCAGCGTCTCGAGCTTGAGGTTCACGCGACCCGCGGCTCCGTCCCGCACGCCGCCCTTGATGCGATCACGCCGCCTCCGGGCCCGTGGCCGATTCGAGGCGGGCTCGCAGGCAGTCGAGCGTTCGCTCGACCAGTCCGGGACCCTCGCGGTCGAGGAACGGCGTGGCCATTCCCGCCAGCGGACCGGCGATCGACGCGTCGGCCGCCCACCGCAGCAGGGTGCGATCCGAGGCGGTCTCCTCGAGCGTCACGCGGGCGCTCGCCTCCAGCGCCGTCCCTGCCACCGATCCCCGGAGCGTCGCCGTCGCCGCGTCCGGCCGGCTGAGATCGCTGAGCTCGACCCGCCCTTCGGCGGGAAGGCTCAGGAATCCCTGCCCGATCCGGCCCCGCAGCGCCAGCTCGGTGGGTCCGACAGGCTCGACCGAGAGGGAGCCGGCCCCAGGCACGCAGCGGGCCAGCACGGCGGGGTCCGTGAGAGCGTCCCACGTGCTGCCGCACGACGCGGCGATCTCCAGTGTGCCTTCGGCGCGCATCCACCTCTCCCCGTGCGTCGCGCTCACTGTAACGCGACGAGCGGACGGGCAGCGCGGCCAGGGCTCCCCCTGGGCGACGAGCCGGCCGTGGCCCGCCTCTCAGCCGGCCGTGGCCCGCCTCTCGCGCGCCTCGTCGGCCCGGGCTCGCCCCGCCAGCGCCTCGTCGAGCGCCGACTCGAAGATCCCCACGACCCGATCCACCGCGTCCTCCGCGGCATGCGCCTCGCACATGAACCAGGGCTCCCGCGAGTCGGGCTCGGGCATCGCCCCCCGCCGGAACATGCCCCCGGCCACGGCGTCGTACAGCTCGTGGTCCGTCCCCGCCCAGCCCCGATAGTCGGTCGGCATCGCCTCCGCGAACATCACCCCGAACATCGCGGGATGGCCCGTGAACACGTGCGCCAGCCCGCGCCTGGAGATGACCTGGTCCAGGCCCCGCTGCACCGCCTCGCCGGTGCGGCGGATCGTGTCCAGCGCCGGGGTGTCCCTCAGGATGGTGAGCGTCGCGACCGCGGCTGCCGCGGCCACCCGGTTCCCGGCGTACGTGCCACCGTGGCTGACGTGCTCCGGGAGCACGCTCATGACGTCGCGCCGCCCGCCGAACGCGGCCGCGGGGTATCCGTTGCCCATCGCCTTCGCGTAGGTCGCGAGGTCCGGGGTCACCCCGAAGAACTCCGCGGCACCGCCGCGCGCGAAGCGGAACCCGGTCTTGACCTCGTCGAAGATCAGCAGCGCGCCGAACTCCCGCGTGATGTCGCGTACGCCGTCGAGGAAGCCCGGCGCCGGCAGGATCCCCTGCGCGTTGCCCAGGACCGGCTCGATCATCACGGCGGCGATCTCGTCGCCCTCGCGCTCGAACACGCGTCGGAGCGTCACGAGGTCATTGTAGGGCACCGGGATCACGGTCTCCGTGATCGCCTTCGGGATCCCCCGGCCCCAGGCCAGCCGCACCGGGTTCTCGCGGTCGCCCAGGGCGCTCACGTCGTTGGGCAGAACGCTGATCAGCGCGTAGTCGTGGACCCCGTGGTACTGCCCCTCGAACTTGATGATCTTGTCGCGCCCGGTGAACCCGCGGGCCACGCGGATCGCGTGCATGGTCGCCTCGGTGCCCGACACGGTCATGCGCGCCATCTCGCAGAACGTGAGCTCCGTGATGAGCTCGGCGACCCGGATCTCGTCCTCGGTTGTGAGAGAGAAGCTGACGCCCTGGCGCATCCGCTCGTTGACCGCGTCGTCGACGCGGGCGTCGGCGTGCCCCAGGATCACGGGGCCGTATCCCATGCGCAGGTCGATGAACTCGTTGCCGTCCAGGTCCCAGACGCGGCCGCCCTTTCCCCGATCGACGTAGATCGTCCGCTCGCCCCAGGCGCGGAAATTGGAGTTCGCGCCGCCCGGAAGCACCTGGCTCGCGCGACGGTACGCGGCGGCCTGCTGCGTCCGTGGGAGCTCGGGAGCCGGCCGGGCGACGGGGGCTGCCGGCTGGTCGGGTCGGGCGGGGTTGTCGATTGCCATGACGGTCTCCAGGTGGGCCCTGCGATTTTCGCAGCACTGCAGCCAGTGCAGCTTTCTTTTCGTGGGATACCTGCCGGAAGTCTACGTTAGTCGGGCGAATCCTGCCACGACCCACCGCTGGACGCAGGTCGGGCTCGTGCCCCGGGGGCCACTCGGGCGCGTACCCCGGGGCCCACCGCGCGCATGCCCGGGGGCCACCCAGGCTCGTACTCCGGGGCCCACCCGGGCTCGTACCCGGGGCCCACCCGCGCGCATGCTCGGGGGCCACCGGCAGTGGGCGTTCGCGGAGGAGCGATCCCCCGTGTTCGCACGCTACACTTGGGCCATGCCGACCCCCCAGGGCTTCGATATCCAGGCGATTCGCGCCCGCTTCCCGTCGCTCGCACGGCAGGTCTCCGGCCGCCCGATCGTCTACCTCGACGGGCCCGGGGGCACACAGGTGCCGGACCTCTGCCTGGATGGGATCCGCGAGTACCTGACGTCGCACAACACGAACACCCACGGCGCGTTTCCCACCAGCATCGAGAGCGACGCGCTGCTGGCGGAGGTCCACGCCGCCGCGGCCGATTTCCTGGGCGCCGCCGACGACGAGGTGGCGTTCGGCGCGAACGCGACGACGATGACCTTCGCGGTGAGCCGGGCGATCGGCCGGACCCTGCGCCCCGGCGACGAGCTGGTGGTGACGCGCCTCGACCACGACTGCAACGTGGCACCCTGGCTGGCGCTCGGGCAGGACCTCGGGGTGACGGTCCGGTGGGTCGACGTGCGGACGGACGATTGCACGCTCGACCTGGCCGGCCTCGAGCGGGCGCTTGGGCCGCGCACCCGGCTGGTGGCGGTGGGCCTGGCCTCGAACGCGGTTGGCACGATCAACCCGGTCCGGAGGATCGCGGACCTCGCCCACGCCGCCGGCGCACGGATCTGGGTCGACGCGGTCCATGCCGCACCGCACATCCCGATCGATGTCGCCGACCTGGACGCCGACTACCTGGTGTGCTCGCCATACAAGTTCTTCGGGCCCCACATGGGGCTCTTCTGGGGCCGCCGCGAGCTGCTCGAGGCGCTGCCCGTCTACAAGGTCCGACCGGCAGACGACGGGCTGCCGTCGCGGCTCGAGACGGGGACGCAGGCCCACGAGGCGCAGGCGGGGCTGCTCGGCACGTTCCGCTACCTGGAGTGGGTCGGCGTCACGCAGGGAGGGGCGACGGGTCAGGCTGGCGCGGCCGACGGTGGGCGCCGGGCACGGCTTCGGGCCGCGATGGCGGCCATCCGTGGGTACGAGCGCGCGCTGACGCCACGCCTGATCGACGGGCTGGCAGCCGTCCCTGGCCTCGCGATCCACGGGATCGTCGACCCGGCGCGCGTCGACGAGCGTTGTCCCACGGTCGCGTTCACGCTCGAGGGGCACCACCCGCAGGCGGTGTCGGCGGCGCTCGGCGATCGTGGCATCTGCACCTGGGACGGCGACTACTACGCGTACGAGCTGATCCGGGCGCTGGGGCTCGCGGAGTCGGGCGGGATGGTCCGGGTGGGGCTTGCGCATTACAACACGGCCGATGAGGTTGACCAGCTCGTGCAGGCAGTCGGGGCGATCGCGCTGGGCTGACACGCGGCGCGACCGGCCCGCGGCGCGACCGGCCCGCGACGCGATCGGCCCGCGGCGCGACGCGATCCCCGGGGCCCGGCGGACGGCGCCGACCCGGTGGCGGGCTCGGGGCTGACGCGCCGGGCGGCCGGTGGCGGGGCTTCACACGCGGCGCCGACCGACGCGGCGTGCGTGCAGGCCTCGGCCCTCCAGTTCAGCCCTCCAGTTCAGCCCTCCAGTTCAGCCGCGTCCGTGACTGACACCATTTCACGATCAGTGAACGGCCGCGGGCTTCCGTAAGCTCCAGGCGGGGATGCCGGCGCCAGCGGGCCGCCGGGGTCGTGCCCAGACCAGTGCGAGACCGGTCCCGGGCAGCGTGAGATCGGTCCCGGCCCGGCGCGGAACCCTGAACCCTCTGGCCGCACGGGGCAAGAGCAGACGCCATCCTGCGGCCCTGACCGAGGGGGCCGGCAGGGTGCGCCCCGGCTCGAGGGTGGGCACCGGGTCTCGCGCTTGGGCCCGCTGTTCACTGATCGCGGAAACCCGGCGCGACCTGCCCGGGCAGCGCGACGCCCGGGCCGGACGACGCCGGCGAGTCGAGGGCCGCGGCGAGGCCCGGCGCACCCTCACCCGAACAGCGGCAGCTGCTCCCCCTGGTGCTCGATCGCCGCGTCCAGCCCCAGGTATGGCTCGAACCGCTCCAGGTCCGCGCCCTCGCGCGCGGCCAGCGTCCGCAGGTGGTTGGCCTTGATGATGTGCCAGTTCCCCTCCTCGAGCGCCACCCGAAGAACCGGCGACCGGGCGAGCTTGAACCGTACGAGCTCGGCACGTTCCGGCAGGACGACGAGGAACCGCACCACCGTGTCGTCCTGCGGGATCTGCCGGCCGCGCCGCAGCAG
>JAJYDP010000388.1 GCA_021777365.1 Chloroflexota bacterium
GCAGCCTCTTCCCGCTAGACTTGCGCGCGGGCGAGTGGCGGAATGGCAGACGCGCCGGCCTTAGGAGCCGGTGCCGCGTGAGCGGCGTGTCGGTTCGACCCCGACCTCGCCTACCAGCAATGCTGGTGCTCCAGAGTTCACAGTCCCGCAACACGCCGCTCACACGGCAGCGCCATCCTGCGGACATGAGCGAGCACTGCGTGGCTGCGGCCGGTGGCCGCGACGTGGCCCCGGACGAGGGTGGAGCGCCGATCGAGGATACGCGGCGGCCCACGGCAGCGGTCCATGAGACGCCGTGCGCGACGCGAAGCTCGCACGAGGTGACACGGCGGCCTCCTGGTCGCGACGATTCTGCCGGCTCGCCTCCCGGCGGCGCGCCCTCCGATGCTGATATCGCGCTGTGGTTCGGGTAGCCGCCACATGCTCGGTCGCCTGGCCGCGACCGGTGTCTCGCTCATCCTCATCGTCGGATTCGCGGCCGGCCTCCGCCTCCTCGCCAGGCTCCCCCGTGAGAACGACCACGCCCGCGCCATTGCGCACGCCGAACGGTGGCGCCGCGAGGAGGAGCTATACGCCCGCACGGCCGCTGTGGCGGCGCCTGCCCGCGCGCTGATCGGGGGCTGATCAGAAGTTCACACGCACATCACGCGCCGCTTACTTTCGCCGCGCTAACTGGACCCGCTCGCCTGAAACTCGTCCAGTTCGAGGAGGGTCCATCGTGTCTTCCCACCGTGGCTTCGGCGCATCATCGGGTCGCGACGGCCTGCGACGCGCCCTGGCGGTCTGGCCCGGCCGGCCCGCGGGTGCATCAGGTCGGCGGGTCGCCGCCATCGTCGCGGCAGGCGCCGTGGTCTTCGCGGCCTGCAGCGGAACCGTGAGCAATCCGGCATCCACCGCCGCTCCGCCGTCGATCGCCACAGTCGCGCCCGCCGCGACGGGAGGCGGAAGCCTCGCTGCTGCCGCCGCCAGCGTTGCGCCGGCCGCGACGCCCACCCCGGCGCCCGTGCCGCTCGTCGTGTACTCCGCGCAGGGGTACGACTCTGCGATGACCAAGGCGTTCCAGGCCGCCACCGGCATCCCCGTCCAGCTGGTCGACGACAGCACGGGCCCGCTGCTCGTGAAGGTGCAGGCGGAGAAGAGCAACCCCCGCTGGGACGTGCTGTGGGTGGACGGGGACGAGGCGTTCGCCTCGCTGGACCAGCAGGGCTACCTGGTCAAGGGATACGAGCCGAGCGTGGCATTCAACGCGCTCGGCTCCTCGCTCATCCCATCGGACAGGAGCTACGTACCCACCGGCGTAACGATGGCGGGAACCGTCGTCTACAGCTCGAAGAACGTGAGCGCCCCGCCGACGAGCTGGAACGCCCTTCTCTCGCCAGCGTGGAAGGGCCAGGTCGGCATGAACGACCCCGCCGTCTCGGGACCCACGTACCCGTTTGTCGCCGGACTCTTCAACTACCTGGGTGGGGTGTCGCAGGGCGAGGCGTTCCTGCAGAAGCTCAAGGCGAACGGCCTCAAGGTGAACCAGACGAATGGCGACACGCTGCACGCGCTCGAGGGCGGACAGATCAGGATCGCGCTGATCCAGAGCTCGGCTGGGATCGGTGCCGAGGCCAAGGACCCCTCGCTGAAGACGGCGTTCATCTCGCCCGTGACACCCATCCCGAGCGTGATCGGCATCGACGCCAAGGCATCGCCGCAGGCCATCGCGGAGGCTGAGCAGTTCGCGGCCTTCGTGCTGTCTGCGCCGGGCCAGTCGGTGATGGAGTCGGGCGATCCCAGCGGCGACTCGCTCTACTGGCCGGTGGTGGAGGGTGTCCAGCCGCTGCCGCAGCTGCCTGCGCTCTCGAGCGTCCCGGCCAGGCCGATCGACCCGGCCCAGTGGGGATCGCGCGAGAACGCCATCAACACGTGGTTCACCGACAACGTCGCGCAGTGATCCACCGTCTGGGACGGATGGGGCCTGCGTGGCCCGGTCGGCGCGGCTTGCCGACCGGGCCATCGGGCTCGGGGGTTGCCGTCGGCACCGTCACGACGGTGACCGCCGCGGGTTCGGCGGCGCGGATTCGCCTCCACGGGCGAGCGCGGCTGCTCGACCGTGGAGGCCTGGTCGCGGGCTCGGCCGTGCTGTGGGTCGCGCTGGGCGCGCTGCTCATCCTGCCGATGGCAGCGTTCCTGGCGCAGGCATTCTCGCCGCGGCTGTTCGACGCGGGCGATCAGTGGTTCACGCTCGGCAACTTCGCGAACGCCTTCTCGGGGGCCACCCTCCAGGGGGTTGCCGATTCGCTCGGCGTGAGTGCCGCGACGTCCGTTCTCTGCGTGGCGATCGGCGGATCCCTGGCATGGGGCGTGCAGCGCACCGACCTGCCCGGGCGGCGGCTGTGGCCGATCCTCATGTGGGCCCTGCTGCTCGTTCCGACCTTCCTCGCCGCGGAGGGCTGGGAGTACCTGCTCCAGCCGCAGGGGGTGCTGTCCCAGTTCGGCATCGACGCGTCGCCGCTGTATGGGGTGTTCTTCGGCCCGGTCGGAGTCGTCGTCGTCCTGGCGATGTCGGCGCTGCCGTACGCGTACATCACGATTGCGGCCGCGCTGCTCCACCTGGGATCGGAGTTCGAGGAGGCGGCACGCGTGCACGGCGCGGGCAGGTGGCGCACGACGCGGGTCATGCTCCCGATCCTCGGCCCGGGGCTGCTCTCCGCGGCCGCCATCGTGTTCGCTGAATCCATGAGCGACTTCGGGGTGGCGTCCACGCTGGCCGCCAACGCTCACTTCCCCGTCGCCACCTACGTGCTCTTCCAGGCGATCGACAACAACCCGGCGGATTTTGGGCTGGCCGGCGCCATCGGCTGCCTGCTCGTCGCGTCGGCCGCCATCCCGATCGGGGTACAGGCCTGGGCGCTGCGAGGGCGCACCTACGCCGTCGTGTCGGGTCGCACGCGTCCCGCAACGCGCACGCACCTTTCGCCGGTCGTACGGATCTCCTTTGCGGGCGCGACCGCCCTGCTCTTCGGACTC
This sequence comes from Chloroflexota bacterium, assembly GCA_021777365.1. Next base: position 3,016 of record JAJYDP010000388.1, read on the forward strand.
GCCCTCGGGGCGCCGATCGTTGGCGCGCTGGTCGCCTCGCTGCTGAAGGGATTCGGCTCGGACGTCTCCGTGTCCTCGCTGACGCTCGACAGCTACCGGTCGGTCTTCGCCGGCGATGCCGGTCTGGCGGCGCCGCTCGCCTTCTCGACCGGCATGGCGGCTGTGACCGCGCTCGTGACGATGATCCTGGGGCTCGCCGTGGCGCGCCTCCTGACCGCCCGTGGCGCCGGTCGCCTGGCTCGCCTGACGGACCTCGTGCTGCTGGGCTCGGTCGCGCTGCCCGGGATCGTCCTGGCCGCGGGCTACATCTTCGCGTACAACCTGCCGCTGCTCGGCAACCTCGGGTTGGACCTCTACGAGACCACGCCCTTGTTGATCATGGGGTACGTGGCGACGGCCCTGCCCAGCCAGGCCCGGCTGATGGTGAGCCCGGTGTCCCAGTTGCAGGATTCGCTCGTCCAGGCGGCCCGGGTCCACGGGAGCTCGGCCGCGTCGGCGTGGCGCAGGGCGGTGCTGCCTGTCCTCTCGCGCATCCTGCTCTGGGCCGGGCTGCTGACGTTCGCGAAGACCCTTCTCGAACTGCCCGTCTCCCAGCTGCTGTACCCGCCGGGGTCGCCCCCCGTCTCGGTGGCCATCAACTCGTACCTGGCCGGGTATCACTACGACACCGGCACGGCGATGACGGTCGTCGCGCTCGCCGAGGAGTTCGCCGTGATCCTGGTCGGCCTCGCCCTGTTCGCACTGCTGACGCCGAAGGGGTGGCGCCGTTCGCTCGGGGCGACGCCATGATCGCAGTTGCGGCGAACGGCATCGCGCGAGGGCCCGAGGGCCGGCGAGTCGCCGCGCCTGGCGTCGTGATCGAAGGGGCGACCAAGCGTTTCGGCATGAAGACCGCGCTCGACCGGGTCTCGCTCGCGGTCGAGCCCGGCTCCTTTCTGGTGCTCCTCGGTCCCTCGGGGTCGGGCAAGACGACGCTGCTGCGCTGCCTGGCGGGCATCGAGCGGCTCTCGGCTGGTCGAATCGCGATCGGCGAGCGGCTCGTCGCGGACGGGGAGCGGCACCACCTGGCGCCGGAGCGCCGCGATCTCTCTATGGTCTTCCAGGACTACGCGCTGTGGCCGCACCTGTCCGCCGAGCAGAATGTCGCCTTCGCCCTGGCTCGCCTCCGGCTGCCGAAGGCGGACGTAGCGCGCCGGAGCCGCGGGCTGCTCCAGCGCGTGGGGCTCGCCGGCCTCGGCGAGCGGTTCCCGAACGAGCTCTCGGGCGGGGAGCAGCAGCGCGTGTCGCTTGCCCGCGCACTCGCGGCCGGCACGGGACTTCTGCTGTTCGACGAGCCGCTGTCCAACCTCGACGCCGGCCTGCGAGAGGAGCTGCGTGTGGAAATCGCGACGCTCGCCCGCGAGGCAGCCGCGACCGCCATCTACATCACCCACGACCAGGCAGAGGCGTTCGCGCTCGCCGACCGGATCGGGGTGCTCCAGGACGGCCGGCTGGTGCAGCTGGGCGCGCCGGAGGACGTGTACTTCCGGCCGGCGACCCCGTTCGTGGCGCACTTCACCGGACTGGCGGGCGAGTTGCCAGCAACGGCCGAGGGTCCGGCGGGCCCCGGCTTCGTGCGGGTTCGCCTTGGCGCGACCGGTGCGCACGCGATCGCCGCCGCTCCCGCATCCGCGGACGTGGCGCCCGGGACCGCAGGGCGCATCCTGTTGCGCCACGCGGCCGTGCGCGCGGGCCCGCCGTCAGGGTCGGCGATCAGGGGCCGGGTTTCCGACACGGCGTTCCGCGGCCGGGGCTATGACCACGCCGTCGATCTGCCATGGGGCGACCGTCTCGTTGGCATACACGACGAGCGCCGCTGGAATCGCGGCGACGTCGTGGGCCTGGACCTGGAGGCCAGCGGGTGCTTCTTCTTCCCGGATGAACCGCCGGTCGACGTGGGCCGGGCCGATTCGTCCTCGCTCGTGCCGGGGCCTCCTGGCGCGGCAGGACGTCAGGCCTCGTGAGCTCGGTCGGCGGCCTGCGAGGGCGCAGCGGCGCGGGGGGCGCGGGGACTGCGCCTGCGTCTGCGCGGCGTCAGAGAGGGGGCACCGGCCTCGCTCGTCTGCATCTCGAAGACGCGCGCCTCGAACTGCTCGAGCAGGGTCGTGCAGCGATCCAGCCATGCGCGCGCGTCCTGTTGGTTGGGTGCGCCGAACCAGTCACGCTCCCGGACACGGGTGAACCAGCCGCAGACCTTCTCGTACTCGCTGCGGATCTCCTCCGCCTCCTCGTAGGTGAAGTTCTGCCGGAACGTCTCGAACTCGATCTCCTTGACGAAGTCGACCTCGAGATC
>JAJYDP010000389.1 GCA_021777365.1 Chloroflexota bacterium
GTCGTGCGTGACTGTGGTGCCGAAGCCGGGGATCGAACCCGGACGACCTTGCGGTCAACGGTTTTTGAGACCGTCGCGTCTGCCTGTTCCGCCACTTCGGCGTATGTGACCCGTGCTCGGCATCCCCCCGCGAGCGGCCGGAAAGGCCGTTCGCGGGCGTCACGAGGGGCCGGGACCGAGCACCACGCGGCCGATCGTACACCGGCAGGAAGCGGGTCTCGGGGTCCGTGCGATCGCATGATCGACGAGGTCCGCCGCGCCCAATCCCGACGATCGAGATCCGGCGGAGGGTGGCGACTCGCCGGGGCGGCCGCGGTCCTGCGGTCCCGGGTCTGCCTCCGGACGACCCGGTTCGGGGCCCGGAGCGCAACTGGTCGATCGCCGGAACTGGTCGATCGTCGCAACTGGTCTACTGTGTCGCACCGGGAGGCCCGGTTCCTGACCATCGGTGCGGGCCTCGAGTCCCATCACGAGCAGGAGGCTGCCACGTGCAGTGGGTCACGCGCGAACACCCCCACACGGACCGGATCGCCTGCCCGTGGCTGATCCGCACGTTCATCGACCCCGACGCGGAGATCGTCTACGTTCCCCGCGACGAGGTCCTGCCCTACGCGGAGCGGACCGGCGCGATCAGCTTCGACGCCCCCGGAGCCCGCTACACCCACCGCGACGGCCTCTGCAGCTTCGAGGTCCTCGTCGAGGAGTACGCGCTCGGCGGCGACGCGGCGCTGGCGCTGGTCGCGAAGGTGGTGCACGGGGCGGACGTGACCGACGACGCGGACATCACGCCGCAGTCGCGGGGCCTGGAGGCGATCGCGCGCGGCTTCATGGATCTCGACGTCGGCGACCAGGAGCAGCTGCGCCTCGAGTTGCCGGTCTACGACGCGCTCTACGCGTGGGCGAAGCGCCAGGTCGCGGGAGGGCGATAGATATCCGACGCGCACGGCCGGGGACTCCGTGCAGCGCGGCGGGCCGCCCGTGCCGCGCCACACGGGCGCCTGCCCGACGCGCCGAGCCGATCTGGGCACCCTGCGCGGACGCGGGCCTTTGGCGTCGATCGGGGGCCCTCTGCGCCGACCCCGGCCCTTGCGCCGCCCGGTACCCTCCAACGCATGGCGCGCTACGTCGTCGATGCTCCGACGCTCCTGCACATCGTGTCGGCGGGCGTGCCGATCCACCCCGACCACCAGCTCGTCGCCCCCAACTCGGTGCGATCGGAGGCGCTGTCGCTCCTGTACGGGCAGGTCCGCCGCGGCGACCTTCGCGAGGAGGAGGCACTGCGGCTGCACGAGCGGCTGACCGAGGTGAAGATGCGGCTGCTGGGCGACCGCGTCTCCCGACGCACGGCATGGCGCATCGCCCGCGAGCACGGATGGGACGCGATCGGCGATGCGGAGTACCTGGCGGTGACGAGGCTGCAGGCGGACGCGCTCGTCACGGTCGACGAATCCCTGGCTCGCCGGGCGGAGGGCATCGTGCCGGTGGCGTCGCCGGACGCGCTGAGTATCGCGCCGTAGCCCGTCAGCCGGTCCACCACCTCCTCCGGCCTGCTCCTCCGCCCCTGCTCGACCTCGCGGTGGGATTCCTGCGGGGTTCGCCCGCGGCTCCATCGGCCGTGGGCCAGATATACGTAATTACGATATTCTGGAGCGCATGCAGGGAACGGCTCGTGGTGCGGGTCCGGTCCTGGCCCGGCTGGACGATCTCGAGCGACGGCTGGCGGATCTGGAGGCCCGTGACCGGGCCGCTGCGGATCCTGCCGCTCGTCAGGTCGGTGCCGGCGCGGAGCCGGACGCCGCGCGGTTCTGGGCGCTGAACGGGCTGAAGGCGAGGCTCGGGTCGAGCAACGGCGTGTTGTTCACCGGTTCGATCGTGCTACCGGGCGGGGCGCGGTACGAATGGCAACAGGGCGCCGACGCGGACGAACTCCTGGCGGCCGAGTGGGACGCGATGGCCGACGGCCTGGGCTCCCTGGGACACCCCGTTCGCCTCGCGATCCTGCGACGGGTGCTTGTCGGGGCGACCGCCATCGCGGAGATCGCCGGCGTCGAAGGACTGGGGACCAGCGGGCAGCTCTACCACCACCTGCGGCAACTCGTCGCCGCGGGCTGGCTCCGCTCGATGGGCCGGGGTCGGTACGAGGTCCCGGGCACGAGGGTGATCCCCCTGCTCGTCGTGCTCACGGCCGCCCGGCGGTGAATCCGCGTACGGACATGGCCCGAGCAGAAAGGAGCGAGTCATGAAACGCGGTGCTGCTCGCCCGGTCAGGGCGGGTGTCGTCATGGCGGCGGTCGTTCTGGTCGGATACGTGGTCGGCGCGCAGGCCACGGGCGCCGTCGGCGGGATGGTCCTCGCGATCGCCCTCGCCGCGGGGGTGTCGGTCGCGATCTTCGGGCGCGGGATCCGGACCACAGACCGCGGCGGCTGACGGGGCCGTGTGCGTGCCCCGCGTGTGTCCACGGGCGCGCACCAGCGGGGGCCACGCCGGCGTCCACGCCCCCGTCGGGCGCGTGCCCACAGGACGGACGTGTCGGGCGGGGCGGCGTCAGCCGTGGGGCCCGGGCGGGCCCGACGCAGCCGACGTCCCGGGCAGACCGTCGGACGGGCGGCGCCGTCCCTGGGGTGGCCCGGCCAGCCAGCGGAGCACCGACTCGGCCTGGTGATAGCGGACCGGGGCCCGCACCAGGTACACGCCCGGCTGTGCGGTCGCCCACTGGTCGACGTGGCGGTCCCACTCGTCCACCAGCACGGCCAGGCGGGCGACGTGCGCCGGCACCTCGGGCATGGGGCACTGGCGCGGCAGGGACGCCAGCACGTCGAAGGCGACCAGCATCGACTCGGGCCACTCCCCGGTGCGGCAGCAGGTCATCAGCTCCTCCCAGGGCATGGACTGCACGGTCACCTCAAGGCCGCGCCCCAGGACCAGCCCCCTGAACAGCGGTGCCACGTCGGGGTCGTCCGGGGTCACCACCCAGATCGTCACCATTCGCTCGTCCCCGGCCGTCGCGTGACCGCCGCCCTCATGGTTCACCGCCCACGATTGGCGGTGGGACGGCGTTGGCGTCAGCCACCGGCACCACGCCGGGACGCGCGCCGCCCAGCGCCTGCTCGACCTCGTCCTCGCCGCCCGGCTCCACGAGGACCGAGACCCGGTCGCCCGGTTGCAGCACGGTGGAACCCAGGGGCACGATCACGTCGGTGCCCCGTGCGATCGCCATGACGAAGGCGTTGGACGGCCAGAGCACCGCCCCGACCGGCCGGCCGGCGTACCGCGCCGTGGGCGCCACCTCGACGGTGACGACGGTGCTGTGCTCGGCGAAGGACGGCAGCCGTGCCACGGTGCCGCTCACCGCGGAGCGGTAGGCCTCCACGACGTCGTGGGCGCTCAGGATGCCGAGCAGCCGGCCCTCGCTCACCACCGGCAGCCAGCTGACGTGGGCGTCGTCGAGCCGCCCGAGCGCGGTGTCCAGCCCCTCCTCGCCCGCCACCACGGGCCCGTCGTCGCCGACGAGTGTCGCGATCGCGGCGTGCGGGTCCGCCGCCTGCAGGTCGGCGAGCTCGATGCGACCGAGGTAGTGCCCCCGGTCGTCCAGGACGGGCGCTCCGGGCAGCCGCGCGGCCGCGAGATGCGCGATCGCAGTGGATGCGGTCTGATCGCCGCGCAGGGTCCATGGCGGCATGCGGGCCGCATCGCGCGCGGTGAGCGACGCGAGCAGGGGGAGCGCGGCGCGGAACCGGTGGGCCGGCGACTCGAGGCGCGAGCGCAGCTGGCCCCGGTAGATCGTGCGGTCGCCCACCACGAGGCTGGCCAGCCCCACGGCCACCATCGCGGGGGCGAGCATCGAGAGGTTGCCGGTCATCTCGGCCACCATCAGCATCACCGCCAGCGGCGCGTGCGCGATGCTCCCGAAGAACGCCATCATGGCCACGATCGCGAATGGCGCGGGGCTCGCCGGCAGGAGTGGGGCGACCGGCGACGCGAGCTGCCAGATCGCCGCCCCGGCGAGCCCGCCGATCACCATGCCGGGGCCGAAGACGCCGCCCGATCCGCCCGAGCCGATGGAGAGCGAGGTCGCGAGGATCTTGGCGAGCGGCAGTGCGAGGAGCATCCAGATGGGGATGCTCTGCAGGCCCTGGGGAGTCAGGCCGGCCTGCAGCCAGCCGTAACCGGTGCCCAGCGCGCCCGGCAGGATCATGCCGATCAGACCGACGGCCACGCCGGCGATGGCGGGCCGGACCTCGCGGGGCAGCGACCAGGTGCGGAACCACCGCGAGAACCCGTAGAACGCGTCGACGTAGAGGATTCCCAGGCCGCCGCAGCACAATCCCAGCAGCGCGTACCAGCCCAGCTGGCGCGGGTCCGTGAAGGCCACGCTCGCCTGGTCGCCGAACATGGGGCTGAACCCGACCGCGGCGCCGAAGACCGAGTAGCCCACGATGGACGCGATGAAGGAGGGGAGCAGGGCGTCCGATTCGATGTCCTCGCGGTAGAGGATCTCGGCCCCGAGGACGGCACCCCCGAGGGGCGCCCGGAAGATCGACCCGATGCCGGCCCCGATCCCCACCGCCACGGCGATCCGCGCGTCGTGCGCATCGAGGTCGAGCAGGCGGGCGAGGAAGGAACCGAACCCGGCGGCGATCTGGGCGGTCGGCCCCTCGCGGCCACCCGAGCCGCCGGATCCGATCGTGATCGCGGACGCGACGAGCTTCACCAGCGGGATGCGGGCGCGCACCTGGCGGGGGCTCCGGTGATACGCGTCGATCGCGGCATCCGTGCCGTGCCCCTCGGCCTCGGGGGCCAGGCGGTAGACGATGATCCCGGCCAGCAGCCCGCCGGCGCCGACCACCAGCGGCAGCATCCAGGGTCGCGCGATGGCCGTGATCGGGCGCGCGGCCTCGCCGAGCGGCGAGGGCGGCACGTAGCCCGGCAGGCCCCCGAGGAAGAGCGACGTCGAGAACCCGAGGGCCGTGTAGAAGACGATGGATCCCACGCCCGCGATGAGCCCGATGAGGACGCCGAGCACGACCCACTTGCGCAGGTAGCCGGCGTGGCGGATTCGCTGGCGCACCCCGCGCAGGGCGCGCTCTCGCAGGCGCATCTGGAGGTCGGCGGGCCGTTGGGGACGCACGCCCGTCTCGCTCAGACGCGCAGGCCGCGCGCGCGAATCGCGCGTCGCGGACCGCACCCGCGAGGTGCGGGCGGCGGACCCGCGGGCCGATGGCGGATCGTCACCGATCGGTCTGCGGCGATACGCTGTGCGCCGCCGGCATGCCTGGAGCTGCGCATGGGGACAGCCCCCATCACCGGGCG